>JBJDZF010000394.1:0-9350 GCA_051867855.1 Eubacteriales bacterium | reverse complement strand
ACACGTCACGTACCCTGTTTTTAAGACCTGTAAACAGAATTCTGTACGGAGATCCGGGATATTTTTTTACATGAAAATACAGCGTACCCTCCGCGTTATAGGTAACTCCGCCCCATGTGAGAAAATAAGGCATATCGGGAACTGCCGTTGTATTGTAAATACTCTCCCCGTTTATTTCCATCCAGTGTCCCACCTCATCGAGTATATCTGCCGAAGCCTGCGGGATCTCTCCGTTTTCGTCGGGCCCCACGTTGAGCAGGAGATTTCCGCCTCGGCTCGCTATGCGCACCATGCAGTCAATCACATCTGAAGCACTCTTAAATGACATGTCGCTCTTGCTGTATCCCCACGAGCGATTCAACGTCATGGGACATTCCCATGCAAAGTCGTATGAACGTATCGGTATGGAGTTGTCCGCCATCTGCCTGTAATCCCCGAGATTGTAGCCAATTCTTCCGTTTATCAGACATTCGGGCTGGCAGGAATGAACCACATCCGCAAGCTCAGCGCAAAGCTCCTTAGGCATGTCGTAAGGGGTATCAAACCATATAAGCCCTATTTTTCCGTAGTTTGTGAGTAACTCCTTTACCTGAGGTATAACTTTTCCGTAAAAATATCTTCTGAAATCCTTTTTGCCGGGGTCATAATCCCATGTGTTGCCGTCCCCGTCAGGGTCCGCCCAATCCTGCATCTGCGAATAATACAGACAAAAGGTCATACCCTCTTTCCGACATTCATCGGCGAACATACGTATAATGTCCCTGCCGTACGGTGTGTGCATTATATTATAATCCGAAACAGCAGAATCGTACATGGCAAACCCGTCATGATGCTTCGCCGTTACGACAATATATTTCATTCCCCATTTTTTTGCGTTCTTCACGTAATATCCGGGGTCAAATTCCGTAGGATTAAATACGTCCGCGAGCTTTTTATACTCTTCGAACGGTATCTGCAGATTACGCATCAGCCATTCCGTGCCGTGAGGGGCCCTCACCCCGTTCCACTCGCCTCCGGGGATCGCGTAAAGCCCCCAGTGTATGAACATTCCGTATTTAGCCTGTCTGAACCAAGTTAATTTATTCATTGTATTTTCCTTTACAAATATCCGTAACTACGCAATAATCCATTCTATGAAATCCCTGACCGCGCCGTTTCCGCCATCAAAAGCACTGATAAAATCGGAGATCTTTTTGACCTCCGGAACGGCATCACCCGGGCATCCGACAACTCCCCCGCCTGCCTTCACCTCACGCATACACGGCAGATCGTTTATATCGTCACCGATATACGCGACGTTTTTAAAATTCTGTCCGTTTTCGGACAGAATTCCGAAAAGTTTCTCTCTTTTATCGCTGACCCCCTGATATAAAGATGATATATTCAGCTCCTTACACCTGTTCTCCAATATAACAGACTTCCGGGCGGTAAGTATAACCGGTGTTATTTTCGCCGGCTTCAACAGTTCACGTATTCCGCAGCCGTCCTTTATATTGAAGGCCTTCGTTACTTCTCCGCCCGGGCCCATATAGATTTTTCCGTCCGTCAAGGTTCCGTCTACATCCATGACCAGCCATTTGATTTTTTCTTTCAATGATCTACCTCTTTCCGTGGCGTTTGCACACGTACTGACTCACAGGGCAGTGCAATATACCGAAAACGTATCTGCACTGCCCCTGCATTTACCGCTTCACTGCAAAATTCATATGTCCCCGCCGAAAATATCATTTGCGGACGGGTCATTGCCATATCCGGTTGCGGAAACAGTTATTATATCTTCTACCGGATACATAACCGGATTTGCCATCGGAGAACTATACGTTTTTCTCATTTTTCCTCCCGTCCGTCAGTCAGCAAGACTGATCTTAACGTCATATATCAACGTAAGAATTACCGCGTACTGCTCTTTTGTATAGGGACTGTTTATTGTCTGAGCCTCACCGTCATTTAATATATGTATTTCATTTGTACCCGTACCGTCAATGGCGGCGCAGAAGGCGATATCGGATATGTTTGCGCTTCTGTACGAAGGAGCGTACACCACGGTATCACCGATTCTCACATAAGCCACGCCTGAAAAATCCTTTGCGAGGGTAGTAATATTCACTATCGAGCCGGCGATCGAATATCTGCTTTCGCTATCCTCGAAAAATCCGGACGTAACCAAATCGAGATAGTTTGCGTGTCCCTTGGTATCTCCGTATACGGAGTCGAGATGCCCTGCGGTAAAGATACCGTCCGCTTTCGTAACATACGCATGAGGTGTGATAAGGGTTCCGAACGTAAGTGCTGACTCGCCGTATATTCCCGCAAGCTTATCTGTAAATGCCTTATCCACGGAATTGACGAAGCGCAGTCCGCTGTCTCCGGTCTTTATACGCACGGAGCACCCCTCATGCGCAAACGAAAGCCCCTGCGCAAGCCATTTCTCATAGTTTTTCCTTACAAGGTCCCTCGCCCACTCTGCGTTTATGGGACAGGGATAGTTACCCGTCTCGAATACCCAGTTTGTCATGGCGGCAACAGCAGCTTCGCTTCCGGTCAATATATCCTTTTCGGTAAGCTCGGTAACCTTGCCTGCCGGCTCGGTATTGAGCGGACCTACAAGCGGGTATTCAGAGCCCTCGAGCTTTATGGTGCGGCAGGTCGAGCTCATGCTTGCCACGCTTGTTCCGCCGAGAAGAGCCGCAAGATTGCTGTTTGTCGGCGCCGTACCGCTCCATGATAAATCACTGCTGATGTTCAGATTGTCATAAAAGTATATTCCGAAGCTGCCGCTTGATGGTTTACTGCCGTCGAAACAACCCACGATCCCGCCGACATGTGAGCCTCCGCAAAGGCTACCCAGGTTGAGACAATCGCGTAAATACACCTTTGCCGCCTTTGCCATGTCCGCCCTGCCCAATATTCCTCCGGGTCCGCGACCTGTGGCACTGTTTGCGGCAGTTCCCGCAAAAATGCAATTATTTATTTCCACGGTTTCACCGGAATTTTCCGGAATACAGTACCCTGCGATTCCTCCCATAGCTCCCTTGTACGAATCAAAGGAAGCGCTTATCACAGCATCGGTATAAAGATTCTGAAATACGGCGGCACCTGTTACTCTCGGTGCAAAAGCTCCCGAATATGTATAATCACCCGCCTTTGCGGAAAAACATGAATTGACAAGTGCCAGATTCTTTAGTACGGCACCGCGCCCCACTGCATAAAACAGTCCGTTTGCGGAGCTGTCGGAAAGATATACGCCGGATATCGAATGCCCCTGACCGTCAAAGCTTCCGCAGAAAGCATATGTGCTTCCGCCTATCGGCTCACTCCACGCGCCGCCATCTGTCGGAAGATTATTGCCAGATGCCCAATCTGATGCAAGACCGTCATTTATAACAATATCCGTATTCAGCACCCAGAAGTCCGCACTTCCGGACGAAGAAACGGCATTTTTAAAGTACATAAAGTCCGCCGCACTGTTTATCTGATACGGCGATTCCTCGGTTCCGCTCCCCGACACCGAAGTGCTTACCGATATTCCGTCCCAAACGCCAGACGCTCCTCCGACCGCGCCTGCCGGAATAACACCTGTCAGCGTAAACAGAACGGCGAAGAGCATAGCAAAGCATATAATACGAGTTACGGGATTTTTCATTTTCTCCTCCTCATGCCCGATCGACAGCGGACATAAGGTCCGCTGCCGTTACGGTTTTAATTCAAAACGGGTCCTCTACGGTATCGTCATCAACGGTTTCATTTTCCGAACTGCTGTCTGTCGACGCTACCGTTTCATCAGGCTTACCGCTTTCGGTCACATTATCCTTGTCTGTATCGCTTTCGGAAACCGACGCAACGGGGTCTGTAGTTGTATCAACCTCCGTATTGTTCTTTTTGCACGACGCAAATACAAATATCATTGAAATGATCAACACGGTTACAACGGAAGTCATAAAGAATCTTTTCATGATAATCCTCCTGTTATCAATATTTTCTTCCGGAATCAACCGGCAACAAATGTTTTCAGTGTTGCCGCCTGAGTTTGCGAAAGCCTGCTGTATACATTTCCTCCGACTATCTTCCATGCATTGCCGTCAAGCTCGCAATATTCCGACACCAACGTTCTGTGTGCACTGTCCTCGGCAGACGTAACATCGGAGAGTGCCTCGCCCGCAAGATACGAAAGAACGCCGCGCATATAGACGTTATCGTTTGCGTAGATCGTCTTTTCAGCTCCGGAAGCATCCGTATATCTCATATAAGCCACAGCTGCGAACTCGCGGTTGTAGTTGCCCTGCTTCATCTTTACAATTGAAGCCTTTATGGTTACGGATCCGTCAATTACATCAACAGACAAACCGTTTACCGCGGGCACATCAGCATATTTTGTGCCGGTAATGTCCGCCCCGTCAAGAGCCTCCTTGGTAAATACTCCGTTTGCTTTGGCGACATTTTCCGCGGGAGCGATAAGTGTTCCGAAGGAGAGTTCGCTTCCCTCCTTCATGTCGGCTTTCGCCGCCAAAACGGCGTATGACGGTATATAGGACTCAAAGCTTATTCCGCAGCTGTCCGCGTTGGAAGTAGCTCTTGCATAAACATTTCTCAGCATTGGCTGAAGCGCCTTTGCGGCAAGATACTCCGTATGAGCATCTATAAGATCGAACCATGAATCAGTTGGTGCCGGAATTTTTCCGTCCCTGAAGCTCCAGTCTTTCAAAACTGCCTTTGCCGCCGAACTTCCGGTCATAATATCGTCTTTTGTGAGCTTTATCACAGCGGCATCAATGGGGCCTCTCTTGTTGACCTCGTCGCCGCCCAAAAGAACACCCGTTCCCATGCCTTCCACCTGCACGAAATCGCTTACCGTAAGCTTGCCGAGATTTCTGCTGTCTCCGAATAGGTCTGCGGGCTGCCTTGCAACTCGCACGGTGACGGAATTGCCGTCCTCTTTGTTTGTAACTTCAACCTCCGGGTCGTTTATGCTGTAAATCATCGGGCTGAGATTCATTGTCCTTGTTATCTCAAGCGTTCCGCCGGAAGTATACGGAACTATGGCTCCGGCATGAGATACTCCTACGACACTGCCAAGATTCATGCAGTCCTCAATGACAACCGCAGTCCCCGATGAGTTCGGCATTCCGAGGATACCCCCGCCGGAGCGCCCGGACCCTGAGAGACACGAGCCTGCGAATACGCACTTTCTGATCGTATCCTTCGGGGGATTTTCCACGGTGGTATCTACCTTGGAGTTTCCGAGTCCGGCAATACCTCCGACCGCCCCGTTATATTTTTCGTATATGCCTATAAGATTTGCGTCGGAATATAGATTTTCAAGTACCGAGGCACCTCCCTGAAGGCGTCCGGCAAACGAACCAACATACTTTCCGATAAATGTCGAATTCGTTATTGCGAGATTTTTTATGGTAGCGTTTGTAAGCCTTGCAAACAGTCCCACATCCCCGTTCACCACATACACAAACAGTCCCGATATGCTGTGTCCTCCGCCGTCAAGGCAACCGCCGAAGTTATAACACTTACCTTCCTGCAGACTGTATCCGATGGCGGAGGTCCACATGTACTCCGGATCCTCATAAACCCATTTCCGCGCGTCGCCCGTATTCAATACGATATCCGCAGTCAGAACAAAATTTTTCTCGCAGTAATTTGCGGTGGTATCCCCGGAAGAAATCAGCTCTTTGAAATACATAAGCTCCGCAGCATTTGAAATCTGATACGGGGATCCCTCGCTTCCGTCTCCGCCTGCAAACGCATTTGCCGTACTTCCGTCATACGCCGTCGGCATGAGAGCTGCCGACGGGAATGTTCCGATCACGGAAAACACCGCAATCAGCAGAGCAACACATATGGAAAGCCTCTTTTTCAATGGGGTTCTCATTCCTTTTTCTCCTTATTTTATTATTTATTTTTTCTGCGTGATTACACACAAAAATACTCTTTCAGAGCACACTCGACTTTCAGCCGTTGTTGACCGCATACTTGCTGAAATCAAGCATTGTTTTTGCCGAGCGGTAATTCGTATTGTATTCCCCGGCAATGCCCGTGTTGTTTTTACGTATCATATTGGGAATGATGTAGAATATATACTTCATCGGATTGTCGGTATTGTTCAGGAAGTTCATGGTCGGGTCGTATACAAGAGAAGAGAATATAATGTCAAGCATCTCCGCATCCTCTGGGGCCTTGGCAACCCGCAGACCGAGTAATACGTCATAATATTCCGGAAGTATGTCCTTTTTGCCGCAATATGATAACAACTCGACGACAGCGCCGCTCATTTCCGTGTCGGCAAGGTTCGGTATGACGAAAAATCCCGCCCAGTCAAGGCTCTTGTATTCTCCACCATCCTCCATCATCGGATACGGAAGTATACCTATTTTCACTTCGGAAGAGGTAGTATAAGTGATACATTTCTGAAGTCCGGAGGTTGAAAACAGCGTACGTCCGCTGTTGATTTCCACCTTTTTGTCATCTGCGGCATTATATTCCCATCCGAACGAGCTTTCGAGCTTCATGAGGGAATATACTTTTTCAAAAATCGAATTCAGTTGATTGTTGAATTTCTTTAGTTCATATGTACCGTCTGCGTTGCGCTCGGACGCAATGTATCCGCACGACGCCATAAACGCGCACAGTTCCCAGTCGATGTTGGAGGTAAAGCCGTAGGTTCCGCGTTCCGGCTCAATGCCATCGTTCTGACTTGAGGAAACGTACTGCGAGAGAAGCTTCATACTCTCAAGCGTCCATTTCCTGTTTCGTACAGACTCATAAAGCGATGCACTGCCGCCCTCATTTGTCATAAGCTGGTCTGCCGTATCCTTGTTGAACAGTATGACACATGGATCGTGAAGTATAAACGAGCTGATTCCGAGGTACTTGTATCCGTTTATTTCCAAAGACTCCATTTGCTCCCCCAGCCAGTAATCCGCCTCAAGATCGACATTATCTATGGAGTTGAAATCGGCAAGATAATTGTTTACTGCCATGTCCACAACGCCTATGTAGCAGTGCGTCAATACAAGCTGATAGGAATCGTCCCCCGCCATATGTGCTGTTTTGACTTTGGGCGACACCTGTTTTATGTCGTCTGTATCGCTTCCTGCCTGCACAAGATTGAACGTGATTCCCAGATAATCCTCAACATACTTCATTCTCGTATAATTAGCGCGGCTCATTTTGCTTGCGGTACTGTTTTCTTCATCGGAAAAATAGTAGTCGGTGTAAAGAGACCAGTTGCTCGGATATAGTATATTGAAGTCCCTGCCGTAGTTACAGCGTTCAATATCCGGATGACCGTCGTCCGGTAAAGTGTCAGCGCCGGAGCTTGCCGCACCGGACTCGGCTTCATTTTGTTCTTTTTTGCAACCGACAATCGGATGGACAAGCATGAGAAGTATAAGTGTAAAGCACAATATTCTGACCTTGTTATTTTTCATTGTTTGTTATCCTCGCTTAATACAGTATTTTCGCCAGCAGATCCCCCCGACGACGTATTACCAGTAACTGCACCCTTTCTTAAATTTCCTATGTATTCGGACGGACTTGTAAAGAAAAACTTTTTAAACGCTATTCTGAAAGTGTTAGTATTTTTAAATCCGCACATAAGCCCCACCTCCTCCACTGTTTTGTCACGCTCAAGAAGATCAACCGCCATATTGAGTCGAACCTCCGTAAGATAATGATACGGCGTTACGCCTATCCTGTCGCGAAACAGTCTTATGAGATGTCGGGAGTTAACAAATGCTACTCTCGCAATGTCCTCATCGGTTATTTCCTCATTATAATGACTGCAGATAAAAGCTATCGCTTTTGCAATACGCTCATCCTTGACTGTTTCGATATCAACGTGGCTGTTAAAGTAATGGCATATCGCTTTGAGTATCTGGATCACATATTTCGGCATGCTGTCAAACATAACTCCGGAATTATAGCCGAATTTTTCCTCCGTAAGTGCAAGCCTGTACGCCTCCGTAAGTGCCGCAAGAGTTGGATGTCCGTCAAGCGACAACGCCAGGGGCACCTTATTCAGCAAAACCGGGGAAACATTGAAGTCTGCAAAAAGATGCGTGTACCTCTCACCCGGGTTTTCCCACAACTTCATTTGTGTATTTGACGGGAGTATGTATGCCCATCCTTTTTTCATCTCGTATGTCGTCTGCGCTATCAAAACTCCGGCGCTTCCCGCAAGCGGGATATGCAAACGGTTGCACGGACTTATGAAATAATCACCGCTCCACACCCTTTTGCTCTTTGACGGATTACCCATTCCTATCCATCTGAAATTGTAGGTTATCTCCATAATTTTCTCTTTCCTTTGCGTTTTTATTATAACATTAAACAATATGTACCACAACAACACAAACCGACATTATTGCTAAAAAAACCGACATTAAGGTTCCCGCGTTAATCAGTCCGGTGTGAATTTTATGGGCATTTTTGACATAATATCCGCGGCTTTATTTCTGTTTTTACTGCATGATATCGCAAAATTTAACATAAGTTCCCTCTTTTTTATATTTGCCGTGTTATCAAATAATCGACATTTATTATAAATTACAGTCTATCTTAACTTCGGATAAAAGTCAATATTTTTTCAGAATAATACGATATCAATTTCGGTAGGCATGTCAAAGCGAATGATCTTACCGACGTAAAAAAGCCCGCATTTCATAAGGCGACAACCTCATAAAATCCGGGCGAATACTTTTACTGTCAACCGGGAATCAGCTTTTTATAATTAAACAGCCGCTTTTCATTTGCGTAGAAAGGCACAAAGGAAAAACCAAGCAAAAGGAAAACACCTTAAGATGTCTTTCTTCCGTTGACAGAAATAAAACCCCTGCAAATCGCTTGATGGATCTGCAGGAGTTTTTTTATAAAGGAGTTCTACGTTAATTTCTCGGTCCTCGGTGTTCTTTGCTCCGGGACTTTTAGGCAGCCCTTTGTGTGCTCTTAATCCCGTTTTTTCAACAGGTGTTCGCCGGGAATATATTTCATGTATTCCCTGCCGCTGTAAAGCTCCCTGAACGAAAAAACGCCGTTATTTAAGAGAATATAGCTCTTGGGAGAGCCTTCCTTCGGAATTGAAACCGAACCCGGGTTGATGCAGACGTTCATATCCCCGAATTCCGTAACCACAGGTATATGTGTATGCCCGTTGAGCAGAATATCTCCGTGCCCGAGCGGGGGCGGAGTCTGAACATTATAGACGTGTCCGTGCGATGCAACAATACCTAAGCCGTCCGCGTGAATCAGAGCATACCCTGCAAGTATCGGGAATTCAAGCACCATGGCGTCAACCTCGGCGTCGCAGTTACCCCTGACGCATAATATCTTATCCTTAAATC
>JBJDZF010000393.1:0-9375 GCA_051867855.1 Eubacteriales bacterium | reverse complement strand
AATCTTACGGTCGGGAGCTACCTGGCGTGCGCCCAGCATGGAGAGCATCAGATATGCGGTGAAGATCTGATAATCGAAATTCCGTCGGAACTCGGGTTCGCCGTCACACTCGAGTGTAACGGGGCAACCGCAAAGCGCGGAAAGTCGGTAGATCTGTTTTTTCAGAATAAGTCCGAAATCCGAGTTGCTGTAATCATGCCCCATATTCTGGACAAAATCAATGAGGCAGGGCTTGAAACGGTCGAATGTCGAATTGATCGTCGCAATATGGATCTGCTCCGAGTCTGTAAGAGGTTTGTCGTTTCCGATCGGAAATTCCTCATGCCCGGCTATGCAGTCGTCGAACAGCCCGCGACTTGCAAGGCTCACAAATGTTTCCTTGTCCGTATGCGGAATAATCACCACGCCGAGCAGGGAACTCGGAAAAATGCCGTTGATTACGAAGGCGTATCCGAGAGAAGTTTTGATCAACAGAGGACGGCTGTCAAAGCTCGTCATGTATTTCTTCATTATGTCTCTGCGGCGTGCATTAAGCAGTTCGGTAAAGCGACTTCCGTCAGTTTTTCTTCCGCTCGAGGCCCGAGAGGACAGAACGCTGTATCCGGAGGCAGCATCGATTATATAAAGGTCGTCGCGATATATGCGGCAGATCACTTCATCATCGTTTTCGGCTCTGTGGGAATCCTCTGCGCCCTCTGTGTCGGACAGACCGTTATCAAATATATTTCTCACCATATTGCACATTACACCTTTGAAAAGTCTGTTATTCGGAAAAGTGCGGCGCTCCTTATGTCGGTGCGCCGCACTTTGAGCGAATCAGGAATGTTTCTTTTTAACAATAAGTTTGATCACAAACAGCGTAGCCACGGTAAGAGCAATTCCGACGGCAAGCGAGATGATCGCGTTTTGCACCAATCCCGCAAAGATGTACATCACAAACGAAATCGCAGCGACGGTGATGGCGTACGGAAGCTGTGTGGACACGTGATTGAGATGGTTGCACTGCGCTCCTGCGGAGGACATGATGGTCGTGTCCGAAATCGGCGAGCAGTGGTCACCGCATACGGCTCCTGCAAGGCAGGCGGACATACCGATGATGAGCAGTGAGCTGTCCGCAGGGAAGATGGCAGTGACGATCGGAATGAGAATTCCGAAGGTGCCCCATGACGTACCCGTTGCAAACGCGAGGATGCACGCAACTATGAATATTATCGCGGGAAGCAGTGAGCCGAGCGCCTCTGCCTGACCCGACATGATGTTACCGACAAAATACTTCGCACCCAGCAGAGAAGTCATATTCTTGAGCGCGGTTGCAAAGGTGAGTATAAGGAGTGCGGGGACCATTGCGACAAATCCGCTCGGAACGCATTCCATTGATTCCTTGAAGCTGACAACGCGGCGAATAAGCATATACACGATGGTAATGACCAATGCCACAAGACCGCCCCACGGAAGTCCGACAGTCGCATCTGTATCTGCAAAAGCGTCAACGAAGGACGCACCGTCAAGTATTCCGCCGACATAGAGAAGACCGAATACACAACATACGATGAGAACGATTATGGGGAACACGAGGTCGATAACCTTTCCCTTGGACGATGGAACGACTTCGGCAGGCTCGTTCTTGTCTCCGCAGGTGTAGAGGTCGCCCTTCGTGATCGCGTTCTGCTCATGCAAACGCATGGAACCGTAATCAAATCCCATAATGGAGATAGCCACGATAAAGACAAGAGTCAGAATCGAGTAGAAGTTGTAGGGGATCGCTTTTATGAAGAGCGAGAGTCCCTCGCCGTCTGCCGCGTAAGCCGCAACCGCCGCCGCCCAGCTGGAGATGGGGGCTATCATGCAGACAGGTGCCGCCGTAGCGTCGATTATGTAGGCAAGCTTTGCACGTGAGACCTTGTGGCTGTCGGTGACGGGGCGCATTACCGAGCCGACAGTCAGACAGTTGAAGTAGTCGTCAACGAATATGAGGATACCGAGGAAGAATGTGGCAAGTATAGCGCCGACGCGTGTCTTTATGTGCTTTTTTGCCCAGTTTCCGAAAGCCGCCGAGCCGCCCGCCTTATTGATGATAACGACGATAATTCCGAGCTCGACCAGAAAAGCGAAGATTCCGGCACTACCCGACACTGCACTGATTATTCCGTCGGATGTCACCGCGTCAAGCATTTTCAGCGGAGAGAAATCCGCGGCGAGCAGACCGCCGATGAGAATTCCGATGAACAGGGAGCTGTAAACCTCTTTGGTGATGAGTGCAAGTCCGATGGCTATGAGCGGCGGAAGCAACGCCCATGCAGACCCGGTTACCTTTCCCTCGCCGCCGCAGGTCTCGCAAACCAATTCGTCGACAGTGCCGTGACCCGAGCAGTCCGGGCACTCGATCTTTGTCATTGCGCCGTCGGTTACTGCCGCAACTATCATAAGTGCAATTATGACAACGGCGGCAACCAGCAAGGTCACCTTCTTTGATTTTGTCATTTTAAAATGTCCTCCTTTGTCGGTCAGATCCGACAGATGAATAATAATACAATCGCCCACGGCAGGTCCGCACGCGCGATTTACGTAAAAACACACCGCAGAGCGCAGTGTGTCAAAAACGATCGTAAGATTATTTCTCCACCGGATAGCGCTCCACAAAAAGTGACAGTCCGACGCATATTATGCGACGTCCCAGCCGCGGAAGCCCGGTCGGCTCCGGCAGCTTCGGCAGAAAAACCTTTCACCGGAGAATGACCGTTCTCTGTCCCGGATACTGATTTTTTCCGCGCCTCTACCAACAGCACAGATTCTAACATATTTTTTTGCATTTTGCAATAGTATTTTAATAAATTATCCACAAAACGGATATTTTTATCTAAATAAACATATATTTCGACAATATGGAAAGAAAAAAACGGTGCGCATGAGCTTATCGGGATTGACTTTCGGAGAAAGGAATGGTATAATAACATAATACGGATTTTCGGATAAAGGAGGTGTCACGGGGATGAATGAAAACGGAAAAACGGATAAAGAACGGCTGGATGATTTCTGGAAGCTCGACGATCTGATCCCAGATAAAAAGCGCTCGAAATATATTGACTCCACGCCGCGCGAAGTGCATCCGACCCTTGTTGACTCTCCGGAGAAGGAGGTCTCCTCGGAAAATCTGTTCTCGGACAGTCCGCTGACGGGTAATGCCGGCGGTACACTTGTGCGCAGATACATCTCGTCGGAGGGCGCCGCACCCGCCGCGCCCGCGCCCGAATATGAGTACGAGCCTGAAAATTCGCTCATACACCGTGTGAGAATATACACCTGGCAAAGTAAATACAGATATTACGAGCAATTCTGCCGCGAGGCGGAAAGCCTTTCCGAAAGGGAGGGTACACCGTGCGGGCGCGTTCCGTTTTTTTCGTATGTTCCGCAGTATGACCAGTTGAACCGTGATCAGCTCGCTTACTACCTTTGGTGGCGCATGTGTGCCGAGCGGGGCGAGTACATCGATGCGGACTATTCCTATATACTGCTTTACGCCTTTGAGGTGATAAATCTGCCGCCCTCCCGCGACGCGGCACTCCTTCGCGACCGCCTTTGCGGCGTGTGGACGGCGTACAGAAAGAAATATCCGAAGCTCGACCGACTGTTTTCGGAGTGGATCTTCGATTTCTGCATGATAAACCGTCTCCCGGCACCGTCGGTCGATTTTCCGGATCTTGATATTTCCTATTCATGCGGTCCTGCGGAGTTTTTTGTAAAGACATCAGGAAAGGACGCGGGTGCATATGCCTCGGCTCTTCTGACACACTGCTCGTCGTATAACTATAAAAAGAGCAAGTTTTATACCGTGGAAAACGCCGCACTCTACGACGGCTTTATAGAGAGGGCTCTGGTATGCTCTCTTGAGGCAATGTCTGCGGGCGGCAAGCTCCTGGGCGGACTCGTGTCCTGTGACAGCCGCGCAGGACGTGAGGCGTATGCCGGAGCGCTCTGCTCCTATAAAAACAAAAAGCGGATCGAGATAGAGTTCTGTTCTTTTTCACGCTCGCACGAGTTGAGATTTTTGATAGGTGACGTGGTCAAATATTCAGAGAACAAACTGCGGACCTGTCTCGGAATTAAATCAAAGCTCACGGTTTTCTCACTCAATGCGGAGATTACGGCGCTTATCGACTCTCTCGCCGAATCGATGCTTCCGAAAAGGAAAAGGACGGAGAGGTCGGCGGCGGAAGATGAATTTGAGAAGAATTACGCAGTGCCGCTGCGACCTCTCTCGCTCGAGAGGGCAAAGGAGATCGAGGACGAATCGTGGGAGACTACGCGGAGTCTTGTGGAGGCGTTTGAAGATGACGGCGGAGATGAACCGTCGGAAAAATGCAGCCCGGAAACGGTGCCGGCAAAGATCGGTGAAGATCTTACTGTGCCGCGCCCGGACGGTTCACACGTTACGGACATGGACATATCACACGTCGCAGATATATCACCTGTCACAGAAGCTTTCCGAACCGCGGAAAGTCCGCACAGTGGTGACGGTTTCGGAGAGCTTACCGGTTATTTGCTTGCGGTGCTGAATTCGGATACGGCAACTCAGGCGGCGGAATGCGCAAGGCTCGGTTGTATGCCCGAGAGTGCGGCGGACAGGATCAACGAGAGGGCGATCGAGCTTTTCGGGGATATAATAATTGAAGACTGTGACGGCTCGCCCGTGATCATTGAAGAATACAGGAGCGAGGTCGCGGATATGTGTCGGTAAAGAATACCGATGATTCATTGATTTTATTTCGTATTATCCGATTCTCTCGGGTTGACACGGAGGTAGTATTTATGTCAAACGAAGTCAACGATATAAGAAACGTTCCCAAAAGAATACTGACGTCACTGCTTGCGTCGCTGTCGGCGGGGGTGGTCCCGCGCGTCGGTGCGCCGTATATAGCCATCGGGCGCAAGGACGAGATAGCGGCGCTTTTGTCCGACCTCTCTCAGGTGGATGCGGGCGGCGGAAGTATGCGCTTTATTATAGGACGTTACGGAAGCGGAAAGAGCTTTCTCATGCAGCTCATAAGGGGGTATGCGCTCGAGAGGGACTTTATTACGGCGGACGCTGACCTGTCCCCCGAGCGGCGGCTCTACGGCAGCGGCGGCAGCGGATGTGCCACTTACAGAGAGCTTATCCGGAATCTTGCCTCGAAGACATCGCCCGACGGGGGCGCGCTCCCCAAGCTGATCGCACGGTGGATAGACTCTCTTCAGGCGGAGATGGTCGGCTCGGGTGCAGACCCTGACTCCGCCGACTTCGCCGCAAGGCTGAACGCCCTGGTGTCCAAAAAGCTCGAGGAGGTGGAGTTCCTTGTCGGCGGCTTCGATTTTGCACGTGTGATAACCGAATACTACCGCGCGTACAGATCGGGTGACGATGAGACGCGCGGCGCCTGCCTGCGCTGGCTGCGCGGTGAGTTTTCGACCAAGACCGAGGCGAGGAGCGCGCTTGGCTTTTCGATGTCGGTGATAGTTGATGACGACAACTGGTATGATTTCATCAAGCTCTGGGCGGTGCTTGTGCGTTCAATGGGCTACCGCGGACTTATCGTATTTATTGACGAGTGCGTCAACCTGTACAAAATAAATCACAGAGTCAGCCGTGAGAACAATTACGAAAAGATACTTTCCATGTTCAATGACACGCTCCAGGGGCGCGCCTCGGGACTGGGAATCGTTTTCGGGGGAACACCGCAGTTTCTCGAGGATACGAGAAGGGGACTTTTCAGTTATGAGGCACTGCGCAGCAGGCTTTGTGACAGCAGATTTGCGCTTGACGGCTTTAAAAATCTCATAGGTCCCGTTATAAGATTGCGCAGACTCACCGACGACGAGCTTTTTGCGCTGATTACTCGCGTTACGAACCTCTACGCCATGAATTACGGTATTGTCCCGAGAATCAGCGAGGAGGACAGGGTGAAGTTCCTCGGGATCTGCCTGTCGCGGGCGGGCGCCGACAGCATGATAACCCCGCGTGAGATGCTCCGAGACTATATGACGGTGCTCAACATTCTCATGCAGAACGATAACGTAAGATTTGACGATATTGTCGGAAGCGCGGTGACGCTGAAAGCCGAGGGCGGTGACAACGGTGAAAGATCGGATCGGGAAGATGAGGATACACAAGGGTCGGGGAAGAAAACTTATACCCCGGAGGATATAGAATTTTAGGATATACAAGGAGAATGGCATGACCGAAGCGGACAGAATATTCGAGCGTTTTCCGGACTTTATAAGGGAGTTCATATACTGTCATTCGTGGGAGTCCCTCCGCGGCATTCAGGTGGCGGCGGCGCACACTCTTTTCGATACCGACAACAATCTGCTGCTCACCTCGTCAACAGCGAGCGGAAAAACCGAGGCGGCGTTCTTTCCCATTCTCGCCGATCTTTACGATAATCCGGTGTCGGGCGTCGGAGCGCTTTACATTGCGCCCCTCAAAAGCCTGATAAACGACCAGTTTGCGCGTCTTGACGAGCTTCTCGAGGAGAGCGGAATAAGGGTCACGCACTGGCACGGGGACGTCTCCGGCTCTCACAAAAAGAAGCTGCTCGACTCGCCCGAGGGAATATTGCAGATAACCCCGGAGTCGCTCGAATCAATGCTTATCAACAGGTCAAACGATATACCGAGACTCTTCGCCGGACTGCGGTATGTCGTTATCGACGAGGTGCACTCGCTGACCGGGAGCGACAGGGGAAACCAGATAATATGTCAGATATGCAGAATATCAAGGCTTATCGGGCGCTCGCCGCGCCGTATCGGACTTTCGGCGACACTCGGCGACCCGTCCCTCGCCGCGAAGTGGTTGTGCGGCGGAGATCCGAGGCAGTGCGACATTCCCGCCGTGGAGCAGGGTAAGATACGCTGGAGACTCGGAATGGAGCATTTCTTCATCGGCAATCCGCGCACGGATCAGTCACGCGGAAACGCGACGGACCCGGAATCTTCGGGATGCGCGGAGCTTGACGCCGGGTACGAATATATGTACGACTGCGTGAGGGATAAAAAGGCGCTCGTTTTTTCCAATTCGCGTGAGGAGACCGAATATGTCTGCGCCACACTGCGTCAGATCGCAAAAAAGCGCGGAGAGCCCGATGTTTTTCTCATACACCACGGTAACCTGTCCGCGGCACTGCGCGAGGACGCAGAGCTTAAGATGAAAAACGACGAGGTACGGGCAGTGACCTGCGCCACGGTAACAATGGAGCTGGGAATAGACATCGGAAAGCTCGAGAGGGTGCTTCAGAACGACGCGCCCAATTCGGTCACCGGATTTTTACAGCGCCTCGGACGCTCCGGCAGGCGCGGACAGCCGCCGGAAATGATCATGGTATTCCGCGAGGAGGAGCCTTTGCCGAACGCTCCGCTTCCGGAGCTTATCCCGTGGAGCCTTTTGCGCGCGATAGCGATCGTCCAGCTTTACATCGAGGAACGCTTCATTGAGCCGCCGTTCAGAAAGAAACAGCCGTTCAGCTTGCTTTTTCACCAGATCCTGAGCATACTCTCTGCCGCAGGCTCGCTCTCTCCCGCTGCTCTTGCGGGCAGGGTGCTTTCGCTCCCTCCGTTTGAGAGCATTTCCAAGGAAGACTGCAAGGCGCTCATCGTTTCCATGCTCAATAACGATTTTTTAGAGCTTACCGACGAAAAAGAGCTTATAATCGGGCTTGCGGGTGAAAGGCTTCTGGGGAGCTTCAAATTTTACGCCGTATTCAGCGACAGCGAGGATTTTACGGTGCGCTGTGAATCGGAAGAAATAGGAACAATTACGACTCCGCCTCCCGTAGGGGACAGATTTGCGCTTGCGGGAAGAGTGTGGGAGGTGCTCGAGACGGACACTCCGCGCCGCCTTGTTTATGTCAAGGGCGTGGAGGGCAAGATGGAGATATCGTGGCCCGGGGATTACGGAGAGATACACACCCGGATACTCGAGCGCATGAAGCAGGTGCTCTGTGAGGACAAAATATACCCGTATCTCGAGCCGAATGCGAGAGTACGCCTCGAGAACGCGCGCAATACCGCCGCAAACACGGGAATGACGACTCATTCGCTCGTTCATCTCGGCGGAATGACATGGTGTCTTTTCCCGTGGCTCGGTACGCGCTCATTCAGGACGATGAGAAAGATACTCGCCAAAAACGCGCACCGCTTCGGTATTTCGGGAATCGAGTTTGAGGGGTGTTATTACATCACATTCAGAATGGAAAAGGGAAATGCGCGGGAACTGCTCGACTTTCTCGGGGAGTGTGCCGCCGACGGCAGACTCGACGCACAACAGCTTGTGGGTGCAAACGAACTGCCTGTGTTCGAAAAATACGACGAATATGTTCCTGCAACTCTGCTTCGCTACGCATATGCGACCGACAGACTGAATCTGCAGGAGACTAAAAATAGAATGGCGGAAATATCCCTCGAGCCATAAGAATATACGCGCCATTGTGCGGAATTTCGGCAATCGAGGCGCGTCTTGGGGGCGGATTTGTGAAAAATGTATATTGACAAAGCCGCGAAAAGAGAGTATCATATCATCATAAAGCGTTGACAGGGAGCGGCGCGGGAGTCGTTCTTTCAGAGAGCCGTCGTCAGGTGCGAGACGGCAGAATGCCCCGAAGCTAAATCACCCTTGAGCCGACCGTCGAAGCCTGAATCGGAAGCAGTAGAACGGTCCGTCCTCTCCGCGTTAAGGAGACAGCGTATGGTTGTGCGCGCAGAGCGGTCCGAAAGGGCAAACAGAGTGGTACCGCGGAGAACGAAAAACATCTCCGTCTCTTTGATCAGAGACGGAGATTTATTTTTTATTGCGAAAGGAAGATACGATGCTTACACTTGACAAAGTATATCATGCGTCATATGTGCTCAAGGACGTCGTAAGGGAGACGGCGCTGATAAAGTCCCCGAAGCTGTGCAGCGATTGCGACGTTTTTCTCAAAACGGAAAATCTTCAGGTCACCGGTTCATTTAAGGTCAGAGGCGCGGGATACATGATATCCCAGCTCACCGAGGAGGAAAAGGCAAGGGGAGTCATTGCCTGCTCCGCGGGAAACCACGCGCAGGGTGTGGCGCTCGCCTCCGCAAAGTACGGAATAAAATCGGTTATCTGCCTGCCCGACGGCGCTCCGATATCAAAGGTTGAGGCGACAAGAAGCTACGGCGCGGAGGTCGTGATGGTTCCCGGGGTTTACGACGATGCGTACAGACAGGCGCTGAAGCTCCGTGACGAAAAAGGGTATACCTTTGTTCACCCGTTTGACGACGACAACGTGATCGCTGGTCAGGGTACAATAGGTCTTGAAATACTCAACGAGCTGAGCGATGTCGACGCTGTTGTCGTTCCGATAGGCGGCGGCGGACTGATCT
>JBJDZF010000392.1:0-2164 GCA_051867855.1 Eubacteriales bacterium | reverse complement strand
TTGGGTATACAGTTCCTCACTCGAATACATTATTCCTGCAAGTGTCAGAGATTTGCTTTAAGATTTAACTGCTTACACCGGGGCTGCTGCAAAAGCAGCAGCCCTTGAAATCTTGACAACAAGATATTTTTCGATTTAAAATATGAGGTTAAATATGAAGTTAACTAAAAAGATGTCTGCCTTATGTGTTTTTTTAGTACTTGTACTGTTGGCATCCTTGTTGAGTTCCTGCGCTGATTTGGATGATGTTACGAACATAGCAGAAACCGATACCGACTCCCGGACAGAAAAAGAATCGGAAAGCTATGCGGTGAAAGACAACAAAAAAGTGCTCGATCTTTATCTTATCGCGGGTCAGTCAAACGCAACGGGATGTACGAGTATTACGAATTTGACCGCGGCTTACAATTTTTATCCCGATCTTATAAGCGGTGTATCAAATGTACTCTATGCAGGCAATTCACGCGCTAACAGCGGAAAGCGTGACAGGGTGATCGATTGGCAGGAAACCACTATGTGGCTTGGTATGTCTGAAAATCATTTTGGTCCTGAGGCGGGTATGGCAAAGGCGCTTGCAGCGTATTACAACAAAGATAGCGGAAGCTATGCGGGTATTATCAAATATGCCTACGGAGGCTCAAGCTTGCTGAATAATACAGAAGGAGAAACTCATAAGGACGGTAACTGGGTATCCCCCTCATACCAAAAAACACTTTCCCCAAGCAGTGTTGTGGATGGTGTAACAGGACAGATGTACCGTAATTTTCTTGATCAGGTAGAGACCAACGTAAGAGAAGTGCTGAATAAGGAAGGAAATATGGCTGATTACAACTTCGATTCGGTGCGCATTTGCGGTCTTTATTGGATGCAGGGCTGTCAAGATAAGGGAAGCGTGAGTGAGTATGAAATCGCTTTCAAATATTTCTCTCAGGATATCAGAAACGATCTGTCGGCTTTGATGAAGGAGATAACAGGCTCGGACGACGATTGCGGCGCTTCAAAGATGCCTATTACTGTTGGCACGATATCACAGACACAGAATATGACCAGTCTGTCCGTAGAAACCACAAACAAGAATTTTATTGCATTGCAGAAGAGCTTTGCTGTCAAAATTGCAAACTGCTATGTAGTTGACAATTCCGCGTATGCTATCTGCAAGTGGGAAAACGGTAAAATGGTAGTTTTGGGAAGCGACCAATGGCATTGGAATCAGGCAGACATGCTTGAAATTGGCTACAACGTTGGCGATATGATGCTTAAAGTTGCCAAAGGTTAATAGTATTTTTATATGTATATCAAAAGATCCCGAGGGAAAGCTGCCTTTGGGGTGCTTTCCCTCGCTTTTGTGCATGTTGTTGTTTGCCTGTCGTAGGATAGGCAAAGAGCAATTTTCATAAGAAAGGATGATATTATAAAACCGATGAGAATAATTCTGGCATCCGACATACATCTTTGTCACTTTGATTGGTATGGATTGAAAGCCGAGGACAGGGTGCAGAAATTGATTGACGACTTGAAGGACGAATATAAAAAGGAGCCGTTTGAGGCGTTGCTGTTGCTTGGTGACTATTCGCTTGACCATTGGAAATGGCAGATTAAAGGCTCTTATATTGAAAAAGGCATCAGCAACACAAAGCGGTTTGTAGACGAGTATCTTTCACAGCTTAAAGAGCTTCCCATTGAGATACGGATGATTGCGGGAAATCACGAGCAGTACGGAGAGGAGCTGTACCACAAGCTAACGGGCTATCACCGTGAGGACGTTTACGTTACGGGAGAGTGGCTGTTTATTCTTATGGATACCTACAAGGGCGGTCTTGACCCCACGGAGCATCATGACGGTGTTTATACGGGCGCGGATGTGGAATTTATCCGAAAACAGATGGAGATATATCCCGACAAAAAGGTGATCATTTGCTGTCATTACATAGAACCTTGGAAGGATACCGAGGAATTCAAAGCTCTGTTGCGTGATGACAGAGTGGTATGCCTTTTCGCAGGACATACTCACCGTTCTGAAATATGGCATATGGAAGAGGAATACGGCAGTAAAAAAGTTCTGTTTACCGGGCAGTACGGAGAGTCCGGCGAAAAGCCGCCGACAAAATCAATGTGGGGCTTTCGTGAGCTTATCCTGACCGATGAATACATGGAGAGCAGTTAT
>JBJDZF010000391.1:0-2169 GCA_051867855.1 Eubacteriales bacterium | reverse complement strand
AAATGTATCGTATAAGTACAATATCCCCCACGAATGGGCACCTGCGGGATATGAGATGGGACGGGAGCAATTCACGATATGTGAAAAGCCGTCCGGAATTGAGTCTCCGAAAAAAGGCAGTCTTTCTCTTATTGATGCCGACGGCTGTCTGTCACTCTGCTGTGGTGATCGGATATATACCGTAAACAGAACGACTGGACTTATCTCGTCCGTAAAAGACAACGGAAGAGAGCTGTTGGCATCGGAAATAGCTCCGGCAATATGGCGCGCCCCCACTGATAATGACAGGCGAATAAGACCGGAGTGGCAAAGCAACTGTTACGACAGACTCAAGACAAGGTGCTGCTCCGTCGGGATAACCGAATCGACCGACGATATAATTGCGATAACAGCCGTGCTTTCCGTGGGTGCAGACGGAGCCATCCCGATTATGACCATGACTGTCCGTTATACGCTCGACGACTGCGGACGGATGATGATCTCCTGTACGGCAGAGCGCAGACTGGGACTGCCCATGCTTCCGAGATTCGGTTTTGAGTTTATGATGCCCGAGGGAAATGAAAAACTTATATATTACGGAAGAGGGCCATTCGAAAGCTATTCCGACAAAAAACACGCATCATATCTTGGGCAATTTGAGACCGATGTGTACAGTCAGTACGAACCCTATATCAAGCCGCAGGAAAATATGGCGCATACGGAAAGCCGATGGGTGTGTATCGGAAATGCGGTGGGACACGGATTGACCGTGGCTATGGTGAACCGTCCGTTCAGTTTTAATTGCTCGCACTATTCCTCCGCGCAACTCACAAAGGCTGTGCATGCTTACGAATTGACTCCGCTTAAAGAGACGGTCGTTAACATTGATTACAGACAAAGCGGTATCGGTTCCAACTCTTGCGGCCCGGCACTTGCGGATAAGTACAGGATAGAAGAAGGTCACATTGAATTTTCCTTCATGCTTAAAGCGGGCTTCTTTGACGATACGGATAAATATGTATTTTGAATTTTGTGAGGATTGACATGAAAAATAATATTAATTCCGGTGCGTATCCCACGATGATCACTCCGTATAACGAGGATCACAGCGTGGATTACGGAGCGGTAAAGGAATTGGTGAGATGGTATTGGGACAAAGGCTGTGACGGCATTTTCGCCTCCTGTCAGTCAAGCGAGATATTGTTTCTGTCACTGGAGGACAGGATCAAGCTTGCAAAAACCGTAAAGGAAGAATCCGATAAACTTGCCGCTGCTGACAAAAAGCGTTCCCCAATGTCGATAGTCGCTTCAGGACATATTTCCGAGGATCTCGGTGAACAGATAAACGAACTGAGGCTTATGGCTGATACCGGCGTTGACGCCGTCGTACTGATAAGCAATCGCTTCGACATCGAAAATACAGGCAGCGAAAAATGGATATCAGATACCGAAAGGATTCTCGATGCGCTTCCATCCGATACCATGGTAGGTATGTATGAGTGCCCCCGGCCTTACAAGAGACTGCTTGATGAAAAGATGGTGGAACGGATTGCAAAAAGCGGCAGATTCGCCTTTATCAAGGATACCTGCTGTGATGCCCTGGAGATAAAGAAGAGGCTCGGAATACTGGCAGGCAGCGGTGTCAAGCTCTTTAACGCTAACGGTCAGACAGCCCTGGAAGCGCTGAAATACGGGAGCGACGGATATTGCGGCATTATGTGTAATTTTCACCCCGAGCTTTATGTATGGCTGTGTCATAATTTCAGGAAATATCCCGACATTGCGGAGACGGTAGGAGCAGTGCTGAGTATGTGCGCCTTTACTGAGGGCGATACATATCCGTGCACGGCAAAATATCATTTGAGCAGAAATGAGAATATTGCAATGTCGTTGTACTCGAGGAGCTCGCAAAGAAAAAATCTTACCCATTACCACATGGCATGGGTAGATCAGATGAAATTGGTTTGCGACAGTGTATACCAACGGATAAAAGGGCTCGAATAACGTCTGCAGCGTAAAATTGATATTAAAGAAAGCAGAGACCCCGACCGCCGCCAAAAGCGGCGATCGGGTCTCTGCTTTTAAAAATAGCCGTCAGCACATTTTTTTCACTTCAACAGCCCCGTATATTTTTCCCACGTCCGCGGCGAGCGGAGGACGGGTACCCTCGCGCAGGCAGGCGGCGCTTCC
>JBJDZF010000390.1:0-9447 GCA_051867855.1 Eubacteriales bacterium | reverse complement strand
GATAGCGGCATTCCTACCAGTTCCGTTCACGCTTATTATTTATAACAAGCTCATGGCGAAAAAAGGCTTTGGATTCGCGTACAGGTATACGCTGGTCGTGTTTGCCGCAGGAATGATCTCAATGTTCGCAGTTTCTTTCATGCCGATCGGAACCGTAAGAACCGTTCTTTCGATAGTCACAGGTCTTATCTGCTCGTTCGCGGTCGGGTCGATGTTTGCCGTCGCATACTCTGTTCCTTCTCAGCTTGCCGCTGAAGAGGAGAAAAGAACGGGAATCTCAAACTCCGCGATGTACTTTGCGGTGCAGGGGCTGTTCTCAGGGGTCGCAACCGGTATCGGAACAGGTCTTGTCCCGACCGCTCTCAAGGGAACGGAGGACAATCCGTCCGACGGTATGCGTTATTTGACGCTTATTGCGGGTATCGGATCGCTCGTGGCGTTTGTGCTCACGGCTATCCTTCCGAAGTCGATCACTTCAATGGGGAAGGAAAAAAAGGACTGATCTTTAAGAGGTTTTTATGAACATAGCAAGACTCGACGGCCTTCTGTTTGCCAGAATGCTGCAGAACGGCCTCAACAATCTTCGCAACCGCGAGGATGAGATCAATAAACTGAATGTTTTTCCCGTCGCGGACGGGGACACGGGAACCAATATGCGCATGACGCTTGAGAACGGCATAAAATATGCCGGAAGAAATGCGGAGATCGGAAAGTATCTCTGCGCTCTGAGCGACGGTATGCTCCTCGGTGCGCGCGGTAACTCCGGAGTGATTCTTTCCCAGATCTTCAAGGGCATATACGAGGAGCTTTCAAGAGCGTCCACAATAAACGCGGGGGATCTCAGAAACGGATTTATCAGGGGGTACAGGACCGCGTATAATACCGTGGTGCGCCCCGTGGAGGGAACCATACTCACCGTTTCAAGAGAGGGAATCGAGAACATCCGCAGGCAGATCGGCAGAGGTACCTCGATCGAGACAATGCTTTCAATGTACGTCGCAGAGATGAAAAAGACCCTTTCATACACGCCCGAGATCCTTGCGGTGCTTAAGTCCGCAGGTGTTGTTGACAGCGGAGCGATGGGCTACATAACGATAGTTGAGGGAATGCTCAAATATCTGTACGGTGAAAAGATCAGCGCGAAAAAGAGAGAAAGTGCAAGTGCAAGCGAAACCGTTTCTTCGGTAAGCTCTGTCAACCTCGACTGCTTCAACGAGAGGAGCGTGTTTGTCGAGGGCTACTGCATGGAGTTTTTGCTCCAGCTTATGACTCAACCCGGATACCTCCAGAACTTCAATCTCAACGAGTTCATCGAGACTCTCACACTGTTCGGCAATTCCCTTGTTGCAATACGTGACGGCATGAGAGTGAAAGTCCATATTCATACAAAGAAACCCGACAAGATCATCGCGTTCTGCCGGCAGTACGGCGAATTTCTGACGTTCAAGCTCGACAATATGCAGCTTCAGCATAATGAGCATGAAAAAAAGCTCGAAACAAAAAAGGATAAGGTCCCCCTGGCAATTATAGCCGTTGCGGACGGGGACAGCTTCAGGGAGCTGTTCCTGTCATTCGGATGCGCGGTTGTTCTCAATGGCGGCGCAATGATGAATACTTCATCGGCTGAATTTCTCGATGCCATGAATTCCGTATGTGCGGAGAGGATCGTTGTTTTGCCGAACAACAGTAACAGCATCGGCGCGGCGGCTCAGGCAAAGGCGCTGTATAAAGGCGACTCGAACGTGACGGTTCTCGAATCGAAGAGTATGGTCGAAGCATACTACGCGCTTGCGATGGATGTTTCGGACAGCTCCGATCTCGATTACAGAATATCACAGATGAAAAACGGTATAAGCGGTACTCACACTCTTGCCGTTGCGTCGGCATCGAAGGAATATGCGGCAAACGATCTCACGGTGAAGATCGGTGACGAAATTGCGATGCTCGACAGCGAGATCATCGCTTCGTCGGAGAATTGGACCGATACGGTTATTGAGGGGATCAAGGCACTCTCCGCGGCAGATGACAAGGAAATCTGTGTAATATTCCGCGGATGCGATATGTCAGAGGAAAATGAAACCGAGCTTGAGTCGGCAATATCAGATGCTTTCCCGGACCTCGAGGTGAACTTTATCTACGGGGGTCAGCATATCTATCACTGGCTCATAGGTTTGATATAAAGAGGAAATGGATATGGATATTGCGCTCATAATTATATTGTCCCTGCTGCTTGTACTTCTCGTGTTTTTTATACTGCCGACGTTTGTACTGTCGTACATAATCTATTCGGTGGTGCTCGTCCGGACGAAGCCCGATAAATGGGGACGCGGCAACAGTATGCCGGATGATGAGGAACAGGTGCGGATATACTCCGACGCGCAGAAATGGTGGGACAGAAACGCCGACCGCCAAACCGATGTTTCAATAAACAACGACGGCTTCAGGCTGTGCGGAAAATACTTTGATTTCGGCTCTGACAGAGCGGTTATCATAATACCGGGCAGGATGGAGGCGTGCGAATATTCCTGCCACTTTGCGTATCCTTACGAGAAAGCCGGATTTAACGTTCTTGTGATCGACAACCGTTCGCACGGTCTGTCTGAAGGGAAGTATAACTCTCTCGGATTCAGGGAGTACAGCGATATTATAGCATGGGCAAAAATGCTCCACGATGTTTACGGCAATGGCAAGATCGTTCTGCACGGCATCTGTATCGGCTCATCAACGGCGCTCTTTGCACTCACGAGCGACAGATGCCCGGATTATCTGTGCGCCATGACGGCTGACGGAATGTACGAAACGTTCTATGAATCGTTTAAGAATCACATGATCCTGCAAAAGCGGCCGATGTACCCGTTCATTTGGGAGATAATGCTGTATATCAGGATATTTGCCGGAGCGAATGTCGTTACGGACGGACCGGTCAGGCGTATAAAGGATCTGAAAAAACCCATTCTGTTCATACACAGCAGAGAAGACGTTTTTTCGGTTCCGGAAAAGGCTGAAAAACTGTATGAGTCATGTCCGGCTGACAAACGGATAGTGTGGTTTGATAAAGGCGGACATTCAAGAGTCAGACTCCACAATCCGGAAGAATACGATAAGGCTGTAGTGGACTTCATGCAGGAACTCGGACTTGCAAAAGACGTTGTAATGTCGACTGAAAGCGAATGAACATAGGACGCACCGATGCCGGGTAGCTTTTGCTGCCGGGCATCGAATCCGGGAAAAACGGCAAAAACGAACTTGAATGGTTCGTTTTTTGCTTTTCACACGTATAAATCCGCATTAAACCAGACAAAGATAGCGTAGATGCTGTGGGAGGATCAGAATGGAAGAGAAAAAGGGCAGCATTAAAAGAATTCTGAAAAGAGCAGGTATCGGGATCTTGACGTTTATCATTATTTATGCTGTCTTGTCAATGGCGGCCTCCGCCATGATTTACGGTTTGATCTTCAAAAATATTCCCATGGACGGATTGCCGTTCGGTTATTCATATTCGGATTTTGCCGTCGAATATCCGCGCAGTGAAGTTGAGTTTACGTCGGGTAAAAACATTTTGCGCGGCTACTGGTACGGGGAAAGCGGGGACAAAGGGCTGGTGATCGTTGCAAACGGTGTAGGCAGCGATGCAGACAGACATCTGTCCGAGATAATGTATTTTGCAGACGACGGATGGCAGGTCTTCTCGTACAACGGAACGGGGGTCGGGAGCAGTGACGGCGACAGCATTATTGGGCTGTCACAGAGCCGCCTTGATCTGATCGCCGCGATAGATTTCGTTCAGGGCAGGACTGAATTGCCGATTGTAATATACGGACACAGTTCGGGAGGCTACGCCGCCGCGTCAGTGATCGGCGAGAGAGACATAGCGGGTGCGGTCTCGGTAGGGGGATTCAACTCGCCCACGCAGACAATGTACGGAAAAGCCAAAGAGTATATCGGAATTTTAGCAGACATCGAACTTCCGTTTCTCATGTTGCAGCATTGGTTTGTTTTCGGCGGTGAGGGATATGTTGATGCGATTGATGCAATAAACTCATCAGATACCCCGATAGCCGTGTACTACGGCGAGAATGATAAAACGGTCACATATGATCTGAGCTTATACTCGCACCGTTCCGAGTCAACAAACGGGAACGCGGTCTTTTATATGACAGACAGCGGTCATTCAGATATCTGGCTCTCTGATGACGCAAAGGAGTACGTTCGAAAACTGACAGCCGAGTACGACGCCCTTGATAAAACAGAGAGTGAGATCAACTCTTTCATGGAGACTGTTGATTACAAAAGGGCAAACGAGCTTGACGAAGAATTTATGAAGCAGATGACCGATTTTTTCTCGAGAGCTCTCGACAATTGAGATAAAAGCAAGAAAAGACCGCACGATGCGGTCTTTTCTTGTAAACCCTTCATTGAGGGGCTTTGTTGTACGGGTTTGCCGTAATGCTTATTCACGGACTGCTTCGAGTATTTCTCCTGCATCCTGCAAAACCAGATCGGGTCTGTCCGACGAGGCT
Source organism: Eubacteriales bacterium (assembly GCA_051867855.1). Classification (GTDB taxonomy): domain Bacteria; phylum Bacillota; class Clostridia; order Oscillospirales; family CAG-272; genus HGM12713. The sequence goes on along the minus strand of JBJDZF010000390.1, from coordinate 4,927 downwards.
GCAAGTATCTCCGGCGTCGTCTCCCCGCTCATCACGAGAATCCCCGTAATTCCGGCATTCAGACCGGATTTTATATCGGTATAGATCCTGTCGCCTACCACAGCGGTCTCCTCCTTGCCAAAGCCCAGCCGCCTCATGGCTAACTGCGGCATCAGCGGAGTCGGCTTCCCGATGACAACGGGACGCTTTCCCGTGGCATTGAAGATCATATCGCAGACGCTTCCGCAATCGGGAACCGAACCGAATTCCGTAGGGCATACATAATCGGGATTTGTGGCAATATAGGGGATCGATTCCCGTGTGAGCAAGAGATAGCTGACGTCGCGGAGCTTTCGGAAGGTCAGCTCCGTGTCAAATCCCATGACGATCACCTCGGTATCATCGACGTTTTCCGTCACGGAGAAGCCCTCCATCTCAAGCTCACGCTTGAGAGACGCTGTGCCGCAGACATAGAGCGTTTTCCCGGGGAAATTCTCTTTCAGATAATATGCCGTTGCCTGTGAGGAGGTGATGAAATCTTCTCTGTCCGCCTTGATCCCCAGCTTTGCCAGCTTCTTTACATAGTCCTCGACACTTTTGGAGGAGTTGTTTGTCATAAACAGATACCGCCGTCCGGTACGCTTTAAGGTCTCAAGCAATTCCACGGTAAAATCGTAAAGCCGATCCCCGAGATACAGGGTACCGTCCATGTCAAACAGATAGAGTCGGATGCCGCGCAGGACCTCTTTTGCATCCATCAGTTTATCTCCTTTGTTGCGACAATATCCGTTCCGTAGATATCGGTAAGAATTACGTCTCCGATCGAAACCGGCGCCTCCACGGAAGCGGCGCGGATCTTTTCCATAATCTCCGCCATCTTTTCCTTGGGTATCGGCGCGGCGGATTTTACCGAGACCATTGTATCCTCGCGGTTGGAGACCCGAACCGTGGATGTCAGGGTACGCACCGGGTTGGTGCATTCCTCAATGGCGTGCTTTTCGCCTCTGGGACAGGAGTTTCCGGTTACCGTGACCTTTTCTCCCTCAATTTCGGCGGTCATGGTACACCCTCTCGGGCATACGATACAGGTTATGGCGCGTTTCATGCGATCACCTCCAGTGAGACGGTTATGTCCTCCGTAACATTTTTAAGGATGGCACAGGGAAGGGTAAGCTTCTCCATCTCGCCGGGGGCTGCCCGCAGGCGTTTTGCCTCGGATATCACCGTGTCTCCCGCACGGACTGTGAACTTTACCCTGCCGAAGGGTTGAGTTACCCGCAAAAACAGGGAAATGTCTCCGTCGGTATCCGTGTGAACCGTCTGCGGCAACACATACCGCACGCCAAATCCCGCCTTTGCCGTCACGGAGCGCGGACTCTCATTCAGACCGCTGACATAAGCAGCGGCGCCGCGTCCTGCCCTCTCCGCTTCATCGGAAACGTAGTCTACCAAGTCATGCACCTGGAGCACATTTCCGCAGGCGAAGATCCCGGCGATGCGTGTCTGGCAGTTTTCATCGACCAAAGCTCCGTTTGTGACCGGATCCATGGGGATACCTGCCGCGCGGGTCAGCTCATTTTCGGGTATCAGACCCACGGACAGCAAAAGGGTGTCGCAGGGAATATATCGCTTGGTAGACTCGATAGGACGGCGTTTATCATCCACCTGTGCAACGGTGACGCCCTCAACCCGCTTCTGACCGTGGATCTCGCAGACAGTGGTACTCAGGTACAGCGGGATGCCAAAGTCCTCCAGGCACTGAACGATGTTTCGTGTCAGACCGCCAGAGTAAGGCAACAGCTCGCAGACCGCCTCAACCTTGGCGCCCTCGAGGCTCATACGTCTTGCCATAATAAGTCCGATATCGCCGGAGCCCAGGATCACGACCCGCTTGCCAACCATGTAGCCCTCGCAGTTGAGCAGCTTCTGTGCGGTTCCCGCACTGTATACCCCTGCGGGACGGGTGCCCGGTATATTCAGCGCCCCGCGGCTTCGTTCGCGACAGCCCATAGCAAGTATCACTGCCTTGGCACTGAACTTCAGAATACCGTCTCTGTTGCGTGCCGTAACCTCCTTGTCAGGGGATACGGCGGTCACGGTCGTCTCATAGAACACCTTTATGCCGCGCTTTATAACCTCCTGCCTGTATACATCGGCATACTCCGGTCCGGTGAGCTCTCGTCCCAGCTTATGCAGACCGAAGCCCGAATGTATACACTGGCGGAGTATGCCTCCAAGGTCGGGCTCACGGTCCAGAATTACAACGTCGGTACAACCTGCGTCATATGCCGCCACAGCCGCAGCCATTCCCGCAGGACCCCCGCCGACTATTACAATATCATGTGTCATAGTGTCTACCTCCTCTCAAAGCCGACCCAACAACGGCTCGGAGCCCGTTCCGCATTTGGTTACTTCGTCCATCGGAATACCCCGTTCCTGTGCAATCAACTTCATCACATAGGGCGAACAAAAGCCACCCTGACAGCGTCCCATTCCGGAGCGGGTACGGCGTTTTACGCCGTCAATATCTGTTGCCGGGGGATTGTGACGGATTGCATCCCGTATCTCTCCCTCACTGACGGTTTCACAACGGCAGACTATTTTGCCGTAGGCGGGATGTTCTTTGATATAAGCATCCTTTTCCTCATCTGTCATCTTACGGAAGGCATGCGGATCTTCGCGCGTGCCGTTCCAATCCTCTGCGGCTTCAAGTGTCAGTCCCTCGTTACTCAAAAGCTCCGTGACCCGTTTCGCTATCGCAACGCACGAGGTAAGTCCGGGAGAGTCGATGGCGGCGGCGTGGATCAGCCCCGGCACCTTTTCGGATGCCCGGATGATGAAATCGCCGTGTTCTTCCGAGCTGCGAACGCCGCAGAATGAAGTGATAACCTGCCTGAAATTCACAGAGGGCACACTCTTGGATGCAAGACGGATGACCGAATCCAGCCCTGTGCTTGTAGTCTCCGTGTCACTCGGATTCTCCGTCTTTGTCGCCGTGGGACCCGTCAGCAGATTTCCGTCCACCGTGGGGCTGACAAGAATACCTTTGCCCTCCTTTGTGGGGACCTGGAAGATCGTACGTCCGACGCGGCTGCCTTCTTCCTTGTCTAACAACAGATATTCGCCCGCACGGGGTATGATGGTGAATGATCCGTCCCCCGCCATATCCGCCACTCTGTCGGCGTATCCACCGGCGCAGTTTACCAGATAGTCCGCCTCAACGGTTTCCCCGTTGTCGGAATTTATAATAAAGTGCGGTTTTCTCTCAATGGACGATACCTTGAAATTCCGCCTGAGCTCCACGCCGTTGTCCATTGCATTTCCGACGGCGGCAATCGTCAGCTCATAGGGGCAGATGATGCCCGAACCCGGCACGCTTAAGACTTTGGTGATCTCCGGTGAGAGGTTTGGCTCCAGCGCACGCGCCTCATCGCCGGTAAGAACCGAGAGATTTCCGATGCCGTTGGCACGTCCTCTTTCGAAGAGTTTCTCTACCGCCTCATCCTCCTGTGGACTGCCGAATGAGCAGACGAAAGAGCCGTTGTTTTTGCACGGCACATGAAGCTCATTTGCCGCCTCGTAGAGTAACGGCAGACCTTTGGCATTCATCTCCGCCTTCAGAGTTCCGGGCTCCGGATCATAACCTCCGTGAATGATCCCCGAGTTGGCTTTTGATGCCCCCATAGCCACATCGTTTTCCTTTTCCAGCAGGCAGATTTTCAGGCGGTAGCGCGACAGCTCACGTGCTGTCATACCGCCGACGACTCCTGCGCCGATTATTACCACATCGTATTTCATCTCATTTTCTCCGTTTAAAGTACTTCACACAGCTCGTCAAGAATGCCGAGATCCCATGCGAGTCTTGACAGAATGTATTTATCACGTATATCTTTGGTTACGCGGAAGGTCATCTGAGCACATTCGCGATCCACGTGCATGGAAGCGAAATCCTTCGGCAATCCGATGGTGTCCATAAGCTTCTCCAGTTCCACGGAAGAAGGCAATTCCTCATCGATTATTTTCAATATGCGGTCCCAGTTGTCTATAATGATCTGCAGACGTTTGGGGTGCGTCTCCTTGTTGTACTTGCCATCCTTTTCCTCAAGTGCAATCATGGTTTCGGCACTCTTGCCTACAAAGCCGCGCAGCTGCCTCTTCCAGTCCTCATAATCAAACGACTCGACATACGCGCGTGCCTTTGCCTCGTCGGGCTTCATGGTCTTAAGTGCTTCATAAAGCCTGACGGACGCAAGAGTGCCGACGGCGCACTGAATACCGTGAAGATCTACCGGAATACCGAACTCCAATCCGCGCATATCCCACACATGGGCGAAATAATGCTCCACACCCGAGGCGGGACGGGACATACCGGCGTATGCCATGGCAAGGCCGCTGATGATCAGTCCCTCAAAGACAGCCCCAACCGCTTCTTCGTCCCGGCGGAGCAGTCCCTCTGCGTGGTCAACGCACTTTTTCAGAGCGGTACGGACAAGCTGTGCCACACGCTCACAATAATATTCACCGGTGATAAGGTGCGAAATGCGCCATTCGTTAATACCGACATATTTTGCGATCATGTCGCCGAGTCCCGAGCGGAGCATATGCATGGGAGCGTTTTTGAGGATATCCACGTCCCCGATGATCAGATCCGGACATTTTGTCGACAGAGATATCTTCAATCCGTCCACGAGCATTGAGGATGTCGCGCTTGCATAGCCGTCCATCGACGGAGCCGTGCCGACGATGATCTGCTTTCTGCCGGAAATGCGGCTTATCAGCTTGCCGATATCGTTGATGACGCCGGAGCCGACGCAGATGATCAGGTCGCAGGAAGGGTCGAAATGTGTCACCAACGTCCCTATCGCCTGCTCGTCGGGTTCAAGGTGCTCGTCGCGGAATATGTACTTTGCGTAGGGCAATCCTGCTTCCTCAAGAATACCGCACACCT
>JBJDZF010000389.1:0-9466 GCA_051867855.1 Eubacteriales bacterium | reverse complement strand
AAAATTTGAGCGAGTGGATAAGATCCCTCGGACTTGACGTTCACATCTCACACGGACGCGAATGTACGGTAATGGGACTTGTGGGAGATACGAGCAAGGTTGACGAGGAGCTGCTTGCAAGCCTCGAAATAGTGGACTCGGTAAAACGTATAAGCGAGCCGTTCAAAAGCGCAAACAGAAAATTCCACCCCGACGACAGCGTGATAAATGTCGGAAGCACGTCAGTGGGCGGAAATGTATTTGCGCTTATCGCGGGTCCCTGCTCCGTCGAGAGTGAGGAACAGGTTATGGAAATTGCGCGCGCCGTCAAAAAATCGGGTGCTACCATGCTCCGCGGCGGCGCATTCAAGCCGAGAACTTCTCCCTATGACTTTCAGGGACTTAAAGCCGACGGAATAGAGCTTCTGCTCAAGGCAAAAAAGGAAACCGGACTTCCCATTGTCACCGAAATCATGAACGCCAATCACCTGCCTCTCTTTGAGAACGTCGACGTAATTCAGGTCGGCGCGCGCAATATGCAGAATTTCGAGCTTCTCAAGGAGCTCGGAAAGACCCGCAAGCCGATACTGCTTAAACGAGGACTCGCAAACACGCTCAAAGAACTTCTGATGTCTGCCGAATACATCATGGCGGGCGGAAACGAAAACGTAATTCTCTGTGAAAGAGGAATAAGAACATTCGAAACATATACGCGGAACACGCTCGACCTGTCGGCGGTTCCCATGCTCAAGGAGCTTACTCACCTCCCGATCGTCGTCGACCCCTCGCACGCTACGGGCATATCCCGCCTTGTAAAGCCGCTTGCTCTTGCCTCCGCAGCCGTTGGTGCCGACGGTCTGATGATAGAGGTGCACAATGACCCTGCCCACGCCCTCTGTGACGGCGCGCAATCCCTCACCCCCGCCGCGTTTGACGATGTTTGCAGGGGCGTGAGCAAGGTGCTTGCGGCAACGTCGGAACCGGAAGAAGGTTGAGGTACGCCATGACAGTCGGAATTTGCGGACTCGGACTTATCGGCGGATCCATGGCAAAAGCGTATAAGGCAAACTCGGATACGGTACTCGGCTTTGACCGCGATACTGCCACGCTTGGTTACGCGGAGCTTGCCGGGATAATCGACGGCGTACTTGACAACGATTCGATAAAGCAGTGCGATTTGATCTTCGTCGCACTCTACCCCAAGGCAACCATCGAATATCTGCGCTCCGTATCTCCGTACATCCCGCGCACATCCGTTGTTATCGATCTGTGCGGAATAAAGCAAAGTGTGTGCGAATGCGGCTTTGCCCTTGCAAAACAATTCGGCTTCACATTTGTCGGCGGTCATCCGATGGCGGGCACACAGTATTCGGGAATAAAGTATTCCCGCGCCACACTCTTTAAGAACGCCCCCATGGTGCTCGTGCCTCCGGTCTTTGATGACATAGCCTTTCTCGACCGTATCAAGCACCTGCTTGCCCCCGCGGGATTTGGCAAGTTCTCGGTCACGACGGCAGACGCGCACGACGAAATGATTGCCTTTACGTCACAGCTCGCTCATGTTGTGTCAAATGCGTATGTAAAAAGCCCGACCGCGGCAAATCACAAAGGCTTTTCCGCCGGAAGCTACAAGGACATGACACGCGTCGCATGGCTCAACGAGAATATGTGGTCGGAGCTGTTTCTCGAGAACAAGGGACACCTTCTCTTCGAGATAGACAGTATTATAAATTCGCTTTCCGAATATAAGGACGCACTCGAAAAGGACGACGGAGAGAGGCTGACAGCGCTTCTGCGCGACGGCAGGATCCGCAAGGAAGAGATCGACGGATAGTCCACAGTAAAAAAATAAACCGAAAGGCATTGTTGCTCGAACATGAAAACTATAAAGGTTAATACCTCGGTAAATTACGACGTAATTGTCGGCGACGGAATACTCGGGAGCGCGGGTGAGATCTGTGCGGAAAAGATCGGCGTCTGCCACGCCGCGATCGTCACGGACTCAAATGTGGACGCGCTGTATTCCGAAAGTCTTGCAGACTCTCTTCTGCGCGCAGGCTACAAGGTGTCGAAATTTGTCTTTCGCGCCGGAGAAGAGTCAAAATCCATGAAAACGCTGACAGATATACTCGAGTTTCTCGCCCGCGAGGGGCTGACGCGCACTGACTGCGTATTTGCACTTGGTGGCGGGGTCGTCGGAGACGTTGCAGGCTTTGCGGCCGCGGTATATCTTCGCGGAATACGCTTTGTCGGGCTTCCCACCACACTGCTTGCCGCAGTGGATTCCTCGGTTGGGGGAAAGACCGCCGTGGATCTGGAGGCGGGAAAAAATCTCGCCGGTGCGTTTCATCAGCCCTCGCTTGTCATATGCGATTACCGTACACTCGACACGCTCGACGACAAAATTTTCTCCGACGGCTGTGCAGAGGTCATAAAATACGGAATAATAAACGACAGAACGCTCTTTGAGATTCTTTCGGACGGAATCAGAAAAAATATTGAGGATGTCATAGCCCGCTGTGTGGAAAACAAAAGCATGATCGTCACAGAGGACGAATTCGACACGGGGTGCCGTCAGCTGCTCAATCTCGGGCATACCGTCGGACACGCTGTGGAGCTTTGCTCGGACTTCGGAATCTCTCACGGCGAGGCAGTATCCATCGGAACGGTCACTGTGATGCGCGCCGCCTGCAAATGCGGTCTTTGCGCCGAGTCCGAGCTTTCTTCCGTAATCTCCCTTCTGCAAGTCTCGGGGCTACCGACCGAATGTCCCTATACCTCCGACGCGCTCATGCGCTATATGGTGTCGGACAAAAAGCGTGCCGGAGACACGATCACTCTTGTGGTTCCCTACTCCATCGGAGACAGCAGACTTTACAAAATACCGCTCGGTGAGCTAAAGGAATTTATTGAAAAGGGGCTTGACGTTAGATGCGGGCAATAATAAAGGGGGGCACGCCGCACGGAACTCTGCGTGCGATTGCTTCCAAGTCGGCGGTCCACCGCCTTCTTATATGCGCGGCGCTTGCGGATTCGGAAAGCGACATTCTCTGTGAGACCGTAAACCGTGACATTCTCGCAACCGTCGGATGTCTCAACTCCATAGGTGCAAAGATATCATATTCGGATAATACATTCCGAGTTTCTCCGGTCGGACACGGGAAAGAAAGCGGCGTGCTCGATTGCGGGGAAAGCGGCTCCACACTGCGCTTTTTGCTCCCGACTTGTGCCGCGCTCGGCGGCGGGCGGCACTTTCTGATGTCAGGTCGGCTTCCCGAACGTCCGCTCTCTCCCCTGCGCGAGGAAATGGAGAGGCACGGTATACACTTTGAATATGCCGCCCCCGATGACCTGTTTTGCTTCGGAAAAATTGCAGCCGGAGAATATTCAATACGCGGTGACGTATCATCACAGTTTGTCAGCGGCCTGCTTTTTGCCCTTTCGGCAATGGACGGAGTAAGCACGCTTGAGGTAACGGGAAAAACGGAATCCGCGCCTTATATAGAGATGACGCTTGACGCACTGCGGCGCTTCGGCGGGGATATCCGGCAAAACGGAAACACCTATACCGTTCGCGGCAAAACGCTCTCCGGCAGACCGGGGCTTTGCGCGGAGGGAGACTGGTCCAATGCCGCATTCCCTCTTTGCGCCGCGGCTCTTGCCGGCAGCTCCGTTACACTCACTGGTCTTGACCCGAACTCGCGTCAGGGCGACAGAAAAATACTCGCACTGCTCTCCGAATTCGGCGCAAAGGTCAGCGAAAACCGCGCCGAATCATCCGTCAGCGTCACCGGAGGTCCGCTTCACGGCATCGGGATCGACGCGACCGATATTCCGGATCTTGTACCCGTGCTTGCCGCGGTCGCCGCAGGAGCCGAAGGAGTAACGGAAATAACGGGTGCCGCCCGCCTGAAAATAAAGGAGAGTGACCGTCTTGCATCCACCACGGATATGCTCTCGCGCCTCGGCGCCGATATAAGGCAGACCGACGGCGGACTTGTGATAAAGGGAAAGAAACGGCTCTCGGGAGGAAATGTAAGCTCCGAAAACGACCACAGGATCGCAATGAGCGCCGCAGTTGCCTCCGTACTGTGCGAAAAAGAGGTGAGCATATCGGACTCTGAAGCAGTGCAAAAATCCTACCCGGGTTTTTACGACGATTTCGCCTCTTTAGGTATCGAAATGGCTATATATGACACATAAATAGTATGAATAAACTTTAAAATTCTCGTTTTCTATTGCAAACGCCGAAAGATTATAGTACAATTATAAATGTTTGAGTTATTTTTCCGAAAGGATGTGCAGCTTTGAATAAATATGATGTCATAATTGTAGGTGCCGGACCTGCCGGTATCTTTACCGCCATAGAAATGCTCCGACTCTCGAGCAAAAAAAAGATACTCATAATAGAAAAAGGCAAGTCCATCGAACAGCGCCACTGCCCCAAGACCAAAACCAAGCAGTGCGTCAACTGTAAGCCGTACTGCCATATCACGACAGGATTTTCCGGTGCGGGTGCTTTTTCGGACGGAAAGCTCTCACTCAGCTATGAGGTAGGGGGCGATCTTCCCACGCTTATCGGGGAGGATACGGCACAGTCGCTTATAGATTATACGGACAAAATATATCTTGATTTCGGTGCGGACACCAAGGTCGAGGGTATCGGAAACACGGAAGAAGTAAAGGAAATACGCAAGCGCGCGATACGCGCGGGGCTGAAGCTCGTGGACTGCCCGATACGCCATCTCGGCACGGAGAAAGCACAGGACATCTATCTTGCGATCGAGCACTACCTGATCGACAACGGGGTTGAGATCAGATTCGGGTGCGAATGCAACAACCTCATTCTCAAGGAAAAAAGCTGTCTGGGGGTTTCCATAACCGAAAACGGCATTGAAAAGCAGATACTGGCGGATCACACCGTCGTGGCAACCGGACGCCGCGGTGCGGACTGGCTGGAGAAAATATGCGAGGAGCACGGGATCGCTCACCTGCCCGGCACCGTGGATATAGGTGTCCGCGTTGAGGTCAGAAACGAGATAATCGAGCGCATCAATGACGTTCTGTACGAGTCCAAGCTCATCGGATATCCGAAGCCCTTCAAGAACAAGGTTCGCACATTCTGCCAGAACCCGGGAGGCTTTGTAAGCCAGGAGAACTACGACAACAACCTTGCGGTCGTAAACGGTCATTCGTACAAGGATCTCAAAACCTCCAATACAAATCTTGCCATACTCTGCTCTCACAATTTCAGCGTGCCGTTCAATCAGCCGATAGCGTACGCGCAAAAGGTAGGGGAGCTGACGAATATGCTCGGCAACGGACATATTCTCGTTCAGCGCTTCGGAGACATACTTGACGGAAAGAGGACCTGGCCCAAGGAGCTCTCGCAGTCAAATGTACGTCCCACTCTCCCCGACGCGGTTGCAGGCGATATCACCGCGGCAATGCCGTACCGCGCAATGACCAACATCATCAACTTCATCATGGCGGTTGACGAGGTCGTTCCCGGCTTTGCCTCGCAGGAGACCCTGCTTTATTCCCCGGAGCTGAAATTCTATTCCAACCGGGTCAAGATGGACGAGGACCTTAACACCAATATACTCGGTCTGCACTGTCTCGGAGACTCGAGCGGATGGACGAGGGGACTTATGATGGCTTCCGTCATGGGAGTTCTCATGGGAAGAAAGCTCGTTTGATTTATGCGCGACAGGCGGCATTTTATGTGCCGCCCTGTCCTTTTAGTTACAGATTTCGGGAGGGAGCACTATGCCCACGCACTACGGAAGAAACATTGACATTGAAATATACGGCGGCTCGCACGACGAAAAGATCGGAGTCATCATAAAAGGGCTTCCGACGGGTACGGTTATTTATACGGACGAGCTGTGCGCCTTTATGTCGCGCCGCGCCCCGGGAAGAAACGCCTTTTCTACCCAACGCAAAGAAGCGGACACCCCTGTGTTTCTTGAGGGAGTGAGCGACGGCGTAATAACCGGCAAAACGGTCCATGCCGCCATATTCAACACAAATCAGCGCTCCGCCGATTACAACAATCTTGCCTTTGTTCCACGCCCGTCCCATGCGGACTATCCTGCGAGAGTAAAATACGGTGATGGTGTGGACCTGCGCGGCGGCGGACATTTCTCCGGCAGGCTGACGGCACCGCTGTGTATTGCGGGAGGTATATGCCTTCAGATGCTTAAGCGGCGCGGAATTATCATCGGCGCCCACCTGTATTCGGTCGCGTCGGTTCACGACACGCCGATAGATCCCGTAAACGTCTGCGCGGAGGATCTTAAAAAGATGTCCCGCGCCGAATTTCCCGTGATCGACGCCGAGGCGGGTGAGCGCATGAAGGCAGCTATCGAAGAGGCGCGTCTTGCAGGAGATTCCGTCGGCGGCATTGTCGAATGTGCGGCTGTGGGTGTGCCATGTGGGCTTGGCGAGCATATGTTTTACGGTGCCGAAAACAGAATTTCTTCTATCGTTTTCGGGATTCCCGCGGTAAAAGGAATCGAGTTCGGGAACGGATTCGAATGTGCCTCCCTGCGCGGCTCGCAAAACAACGACCCTTTCTACACGGACGGAGAGAAAATATATACGAAAACAAACAACTGCGGCGGTATTCTCGGCGGCATGACAGACGGTATGCCGCTCATCTTCCGGGCGGCTATGAAGCCGACTCCGTCAGTTTACCTCGAGCAGGACAGCGTCGACATGAATACAATGAAAAATGTAAAGCTTTCGATACACGGCAGACACGACCCGTGCGTTGCGGTCAGAGCGGTGCCCGTTTTTGAGGCGGCTCTTGCAATAGCGCTTGCCGATATGCTTGCCGACGACTGACATATCCGAAAGTGACGCCGCACAGGTGAATTATACACCTGAAATCGAGGAATACTTTTTTCGGGTACCAAGCTTCGGTGTGCGTCCTCTTGTATTACATTTGCGCGTATGCAACGGTGTATCTCATCACGTAACCCGATGCAAGTGTGCGGACGGATTGCGTATGTACCCCCCGTCAGGCATCGGAGAATCAAATATCTTTTCGCTTTTAGGTCGCACTGTGTGCGGCAAGAGGTTTTTATATCATGTTATCATCGAAACACACAGTCAGATTCTGTTATATAGGTTATCTTACGCAGGCGATTACGATCAATTTCGCGCCCTTGCTGTTTGTGACATTCGAAAAAACGTATGACATATCTCTGTTCAAAATCAGTCTGCTTATCGCCATAAGCTTCACCACACAGTTTTTAGCCGATCTTTTCGAGGCAAAATTTGCAAAGTATCTGGACCTGCGAAAGACCTGCGTGACAGCCCACCTGTGTGCCGCCGCAGGTATGATAGGCTTTGCCTTTCTGCCAGAGCTTCTGCCCTCCCCCTACGCAGGACTTGTGTTGTCGGTGATTATCGCGGCGGTCGGCGGAGGACTTATCGAGGTGGTTATAAGTCCGATAGTCGAGGCGTGCCCCACAAAAAAGAAAAGCGCCGCGATGTCGCTTCTTCATTCCTTCTACTCATGGGGACTTGCGGGGGTCGTTCTGCTCTCGACGCTGTTTTTCCGTTTCTTCGGAATCGAAAACTGGCGTATACTCACCTGCCTGTGGGCAATAATACCGCTGATCGGTGCCGTCGGGTTTATGTTTGTTCCGATTTACTCACTTGATGAAAATGAGGCCGTAGGAAAGTCCAAAACAACCATTTTCAGGCAACCTATATTCTGGGTGTTCATGGTTCTTATGGTGTGCGCGGGCGCCTCGGAGCAGACAATGAGTCAGTGGGCGTCCACCTTTGCCGAAACAGGGCTTGGGGTAAGCAAATCTCTCGGAGATCTGCTCGGTCCCTTTGCCTTTGCGATGCTCATGGGCGCATCCCGTGTAATGTACGCACTTTTCAGCAAAAAGATCAAACTCCGTGTCTTTATGACGGTATCCTGTGCGCTCTGTATTGTATCGTTTCTCATGGCGGCACTCTCGCCCATACCGCTTATTTCACTTCTCGGCTGTGCCCTGTGCGGTCTGTCCGTCGGGATCATGTGGCCGGGAACATACAGCCTTGCGGCTAAAAAGCTCCCCGGCGGCGGTGTCCGACTATTCGCGATGCTTGCGTTTGCCGGAGATATCGGATGCCTGACCGGTCCCACCTCGGCAGGTTGGATCGCGGGACTCTTCGGAGATAATCTGAAAGCGGCATTTCTCTTCGCCGTTGTGTTCCCGGTCCTTATGATAGTGCTGGTAAGATTCACAAAAACGCGTAAGGCGCGTCAGACGCTTACCGATACAGGAAACAATGCCTGAAATCAGCCGCGCAGCGGCAGAACATAAAAAATCATTTTTGGTCGCACCGAGTGCGGCATGAGGTGTAAATATGGAGCTTTCCGAGTTAAGAGAAAAAATCGACGCCATAGACAACGAGCTTGTACGTCTTTTTACCGAGCGGATGCTCGTGGCGGCGGACGTTGCCGAATATAAACGGAAAAACGGTCTGCCCGTACTCGATTCGTCGCGTGAAAGAGCCTTGCTTGCAAAGGTGTCCGAGCTTTCCGGTGAGAACTTTGAGGAGTATGTGCGCACGCTCTATTCCACGATTCTCGACCTCTCCCGTTCGTATCAGCACAAGATCCTCGGACTTACCTCGAAGCAGTATTCGGAAATTGATGACGCGATAAACAACACGCCTAAAGTATTTCCCGAACGGGCGTCTGTCGCCTGCCAGGGAGTGGAGGGAGCTTACTCGCAGCTTGCCGCCGAAAAGCTCTTCCGGTTGCCGAGTATAACCTTCTTTTCGAATTTCAATGCAGTATTCACCGCCATTGAGTCGAATATGTGCAAATACGGCGTTCTCCCTATCGAGAACAGCACTGCCGGCTCGGTAAAGCAGGTGTACGACCTGATGAAGGAGCACCGCTTCAAGATAGTCAGGTCGGTGAGAGTCAAGATCGACCACAATCTGCTCGCCAAGCCGGGCACAAAATTATCCGACATAAAAGAAATTTTTTCTCATGAGCAGGCGATAAACCAATGTGCGAAATTTCTCTCATCACTCGGACCGAATGTCAAAATAAGCTGCGTCGAAAACACGGCAAAGGCTGCACAGATGGTCGCGCTCTCGGACAGAAAGGACGTCGCGTCCCTGTCCTCACGGTTTTGCGCGCAGCAGTACGGTCTTGACACCGTTGCCGAAGCAGTTCAGGACAACGGGAACAATCAGACCCGCTTCATCTGTATTTCAAACAATCTTGAAATATATCCGGGCGCGGACAAGACAAGCCTTATGATAATCACTCCGCATAAGCCCGGGGCACTATATAAAATTCTTTCACGTTTCAATGCACTCGGAATAAACCTTGCAAAGCTCGAATCGCGTCCCCTGCCCGACCGCAACTTTGAATTTATGTTCTATTTCGACCTTGAGATACCGGTATATTCGGAGAGGTTTGCACAGCTGATCGCCGAGCTCGAACAGGAATGTGACGATTTTA
>JBJDZF010000388.1:0-9507 GCA_051867855.1 Eubacteriales bacterium | reverse complement strand
TACACAGACGGAGTGGACGATACCATTCTCGCAGTAAGTAAATAAACCAAATGGGACATCGAAAAACGGTGTCCCTTATTCTTTTCGGGCAGTTACCGTAGTTTTTCTGTACATAGCCGTTGGGGTAATAAAAACTCCAACGGCTTTTTCATTTTGAGAGGTAGGTGATGCCTATGTGCTGTTGAAACTGACTCATGCAACCCATCGAAAGGAGGCTGATGATGAAACGATGGATCCAAAAAAGTAAGACCTTATTGACTGGAAAAAGTGCCGAGGGGTATATCGATACGGCGGTACTGATGATCATTGCCGTTGTGGTCGGAGCGTTATTGCTCAGCGGACTGTATTACCTGTTTAATTCCGTTATTTTGCCGGGTCTTGCCGAACGTATTCAGGATATGTTCGGATTCAGTGGTGCCGGAGGAAGTTCAACCGAAAGCGGTGGCGGAATTATTTTACTGTGATGTCAAACAAAAATCAAAACACAAACAAGAAAGAGAGAAAACAAGATGAAAAAGTTTTTTAAGAAGATTCAGAAAAAGTGCAATGAACTCGTAATCCGTACCAAGACCGTGATCTCCGGCAATACCGCAGAGGGGTATATCGACACGGGCGTTAAGATCATCATCGGCGTTGTGATTGGAGGGGTAATTCTTGCCGGATTGTACGCTCTGTTCAGCACAACCATCCTTCCTACACTTAACACCAAGATCGGTGATATGTTCAATTACGCCGGTTAACCGACTTTTACCGTAAGTAATTCAAATAAGACAAATCTAAATTCAAAAACAGAAAGAGAGAAAACAACATGAAGAAATTTTTTAATAAAATTCAGAAGAAGTGCAACGAACTCGTGATCCGTACCAAGACCGTAATCGCAGGCAACACCGCCGAGGGTTATATAGACACCGGTGTCAAGATCATCATCGGCGTCGTTATAGGCGGAGTCATTCTCGCAGGTCTCTACGCACTTTTCAACACCACAATCATTCCCACCCTGACATCCAAGGTGCAGGGGATGTTTGATTACGCCGGCTGATTCAGGACTGTTTAGGAAAGGGGAGGGAGATCCTCTCCTTTCTTGTAGGCAATTAAAGAAAGGAAATATTTGAATGAAATCAGTAAAAAGGATTCTGAAAAACAAATCCGGTGAAGGACACCTTGATACCGGAGTAAAGATTGTCATTGCTGTAGTAATCGGAGTATTGGTTCTCGGAGGATTATACCTCCTTTTCAGCAATGTCGTCCTGCCGCAGCTTAACAATGAAGTTGACGGTATGATGGATTACGGTGAAAACGGTGCAACAGTCCGAAGGGTTCTAAATGATGAAAGCGGCACCTATATGCTCGAATATTCCTATGACGGAAAGCATTGGCAGGGAGTACAGATGCCGAATTACGGAGATGGTTCATCCGTGTATAACCTTATCAGCGGCGGAGAATCCGGCAAAGAGCAGGCGGCACTTATCAAGAAGGAAAACACCTATTACCTGATCGCCTCTGCTGACGGTATCAGGTGGACAGAGCAATTTAACTTTACCGCAAACAGCGTGACACATTTTTATTACGGGACTTCCTCACAACTTCCGAGAGGAGCAGGTTCATTCAGCGGAGAAAGGTTCGTTGTGCGTTGGCATACCGGTGGTCAAACCTATTTTACCGGTTCTGCCACACATGCAACTTCATGGATAAAGCCGACATGGTCGGATATGGTTTTGCTGTGAAAAGGACGGAATCAATCAGATGGTGACTTCTGCAAAAGAAAATTAAGCAGTTTCAAAAAATGGGGAGTGTCGATACGCTCCCCTTATCGTAAAGGAGATTTGAAATGAAATATCATATAACACACCTCGGTATTTCTCCTGTATTGCCGACAAGACTTTCGCTGAGTGCAGTATCAACTGAATTTGGAATATATATTCTTTTGTTACTTGCCGCAGTTGGGCTTGCCGTGATGATCGGTTGGCTCCTGACTAAAGCCATGCAGGAAAAGGGATTCAAATGTAATCTGCCCGTCAATCTTATTATTTCCGGAGCGGTTGCTCTGTTGACGTTATTACGCTTCGGATTTACTCTGACCGCAGTGCAGGGAATCCTGTTGAACTTTGTGCTGCTGTATGCATCCTGCTCCGACCTGACCGACCGTACCATGGATGATCACCTATGGATTATGGTTGCCATGCTCGGATTGCTTTCGGTTGGAACGATTGGACTTGCGTCTATGCTGATCGGCGCGGTGATGGTATTTGTTCCGCAGTTGCTTTCGGCAATGCTTTGTAAAAATCCAATCGGCGGGGCAGACATCAAGCTGTCCACTGCCCTTGCTTTCCTGCTTGGCTGGCAGAAAGGTCTTGCTGTGCTTGTGCTCGGAATGCTACTTGCCGTGGTAACAATGCTCGCTTTGCGGAAGTTCAAAAAGAGCAAGAAGAAACAACCATTTGCCCTCATTCCGTTCCTATCGGTTGCGGCGATGGCTGTTTTTATTATATAAAGAGAGGATAGATCATGAAGCTTTTTAATAAAAACAATAAACCGGTTAAGCCGAAATCGGTATCAGTAAAGAAGCTCGGCAACAGAACTGTGATCGGCATGGTTTGTATTCTGATCGCCTTTGCCGTCTGCTTCGGTGTCGCGCCGCTGGTCAATCGGGTGTCGGATTCCCAAACAGAGATAGTCAGGGTTGTACAAACCGTGACCAAAGGAAGTCTTGTCACCGAGGGGGACATTGAAGTGGTCAGAGTAGGGGCATATAATCTTCCCGATTCGGTTATCAAAGCAAAAGAGGATGTGGTCGGAAAGTATGCTACAGGAGATCTGTATCCCGGAGAATATCTGCTTCCCGCCAATCTGACAGCTGATGTAGGGAGTGCCACGGATATTCTGGAATCCCTCGGAGGACAGCAGAAAGCCCTGTCTCTGACCATCGGTTCATTTGCACAGGGCTTGTCAGGAAAGCTTGAAACAGGGGACATTATCTCTGTCATCGTCTATTCCGCAAAAGACGCTTTTGCCTACACACCTCCGGAATTACAGTATGTAAAGGTCATTACAAGCACGACCTCTGCCGGCGTGGATAAGGCAGATGTGACCGATACCACCCAGCCTGTCACCGTAACACTTCTTGTAAATCAGGAGCAGGCGGAGCTTCTTGCACAGTATGAGAAAACCGCTTCCATGCATTTTGCCTTGGAATACAGAGGAGAGTCGGAAATCGCACAGAAATATCTGGACAGACAGAATGAGTATTTCGACGGCAAGGGGGAATGAGCTGTGCCGAATCAAAGAATGATTGCCGTATGGGGATCCCCTCATTCCGGCAAGACGGTGTTCTCTACCAAGTTTGCGGAATGTTTGTACAGGGAGAGCCATGGCACGGTGATCCTTCTTTATACGGACATTCTCACACCGTCGTTGTCGGTTCTATTCCCAAATGCCAAAAATTCAGACCTGTACTCGGTGGGAACCGTGCTTGCCAAAACCGACATCTATGCAAATGATGCCGTTTCCAATCTGGTGACAGTAAAAGAACGCATGAACCTCGGCTATATGGGATATCGGAACGGGGAGAACAAATTCAGTTTTCCGGAATATAACGCTGCAAAAGCCGAGAATCTCCTGGCGGCTCTCTGTGAGCTTGCTGACTATGTTATAGTTGACTGTATGTCGAATCCCGAAAACAGTATTCTGTCTGTGACTGCGATGAAACAGGCGGATACCATGCTTAAAATCTGCACTCCGGATATTGCCTGTATGAGCTTTGAACAATCGCAAACACAGGTCATGCTGTCACGGGGTATTATCCCGACAAGACAGCTTTCGGTGATGAATATTCCTGACTCAGACCTCGGTATGCTGGCGGGGGACGCGGGCAGTCACCTCGGAAAGATTATGCAGGTGATCCCGTATTCTCAGACTCTGAAATCGCAGTATCTGGAAGGAACACTGACCGTACCGACGAAAGATCGTAAGTATATGCAGGCAGTCATGAATGTGGTAAGGGCGGTGATGGTATGATAGAGATCGGGCTTTATCCCTTGCTCAAACTGACGCAGGAGTATATCGCCGAGAATTATGCCGCCGCCCTTATTGACAGCTCCAAGCACACCGAACTGAAAGCATATATATCCAAATATCTCTATGATACGTCATACGTGGTAAAAGGGTACAGTAGCTCACAATTGACAGAACGCCTATTTACCGAAATGGCGGAATATTCGATTCTGACAAAATATCTTTCCTCTCCTGATGTAGAGGAGCTGAATATAAACGGTTGGGATGATGTTGCACTGACCTATTTTGATGGTACGATTGTTAAGCTGAAAGAACACTTTTTCAGTCCGCAACACGCCATCGACATTGTCAAGAAGCTGTTGCAGCATTCGGGCATGGTGATAGACAACGCCATGCCGATTGCACAGGGGCATTTGCCTAACAACACCCGTATCACGGCACTGAAAGAACCGATTGTGGATGCAGACCGCGGCATTGCGGTTTCCATCCGTATGCTTCATCCGTCAAGAGTGGACAGAGAAAATCTGCTCCGCACCGAATCCATTACGGATGAAATGCTGTCTTTCCTTGAAATGTGTTTACGGTACGGAGTCTCCTTTGTAGTGGCGGGACGTACAAGCTCAGGTAAGACAACACTTTTGAACTCTTTGCTTGGCTCAATCCCCGACAATAAGCGTATCTATACCATTGAAAGCGGAGCAAGGGAGCTTTCACTCATCAAAAGAAATCAGGAGGGAGAGATTATAAACAATGTGGTTCACACCCTGTCCCGACCGTCGGACAATCCAAGCCATGATATAACACAGGAGGATCTGGTTATGGCGGCACTCCGCTTTGACCCGGATATAATTTGCGTCGGAGAAATGAGAGACGCGGAAGCACACTCTGCTGTGGAAGCCAGCTCCACTGATCATACGGTTGTAACAACGGTTCATGGAGGCGGAGGAAAGTACGCACACCAAAGAATCGCTTTTTTGTCTCAACGCAGATTTCCCATTGACATGAAGATCTCCTTGCAACAGGTTGCTTTGGCGTTTCCGGTGGTTGTGTTTACTCACAAATTAGAGGATAACAGCCGTAAGGTTATGGATATTTCCGAATGTGTAGTTCACGACGACGGAGAGTTGGAGTATCGTACTTTATATCGTTACAGAATTAATGGAAATCTCTACGAAAACGGGAAATTCCACATTGACGGTGAATTCATCCGTGAGAATACACCGTCAGAGAATCTTTGTGGGAAGCTCTTGCGCGGGGGTGTCCCGCAGGAACTGCTCACACAATTTACAAAAAGGGGGAATGAGAATTGAGCTTTGTATACTTTATATGTTTTGCCTTGGTTGTTGTCGGAACGGTAATTCTCCTGAAGCTGACGCCGGAACAACTAACAAAGGATCTATCTTTTCTATTCAACCGTAAGAAATCGCTTCGGGATAAGTCTTTGACTGCAACGGGCAAGAAGAAGTCAAGAATAATAACGGTGGAACTGCAAAAGATCAAGACAGCATTGGAGGAAACGGGAAAGGAAAAGCAGTTGTCGGTAGCCATTGCCGCATCGGTTATTCTGATGATCGGCGGTGCGGTGGTAGCCGTGCTGATTCACAATCCGTTTCTTATACCCGTGCTTGCTGTGGCGTTTGCCATGA
The DNA here is from genome assembly GCA_051867855.1 of Eubacteriales bacterium. Taxonomy (GTDB): domain Bacteria; phylum Bacillota; class Clostridia; order Oscillospirales; family CAG-272; genus HGM12713. Next base: position 3,850 of record JBJDZF010000388.1, on the reverse strand, counting down.
TTCCTTTTTCCTATCTTATGCGTACCATCTCTGTATATGATGCACAGGTAAAAGGGGAATTGGAAACCGCACTGTCTATTATAACAACCTCTTATGTTCGCAGTGATAATATCATCGAAGCGGTATCCGAAAATATCCGTCACCTGAAGCCGCCGCTTCGTGGGATTTTTGAGAGCTTTGTAGCGGAAGCAACCACGATCACGCCCGATGTCCGGGTTGCCATCATGCACATGAGAGATAAAATATCGGACACGATCTTTGAGGAATGGTGCGATACGCTGCTTTCTTGTCAAAATGACCGTACCCTGAAAGATACGCTGATGCCGGTAGTTGCCAAGCAGACCGATGTGCGTCTTGTCAATAACAGTCTGAAAACCATGCTTTCGGAAGCGAGGCGGGAGTATTATATGATGGTGGCTATGGTTATTGCCAATATTCCGCTTCTGTACTGTCTGAACAAAGATTGGTATAACGCCCTTATGAATACGGTGTTCGGAAAGATCGTGCTTGCCATCTGCGGCGTGGTAATCGTCGTTACCTTCTTTAAGATGAACAAGTACACCAAGCCCATTGAATACAAACGGTGAAGGAGGCGCGGATATGTTTATAGCTTTACAAATTATTATCGGCATTTTCTGTGCTGTAGGCGTCGGATGTATTCTTGCGGACGTGTACCGCCTTCCGTCTCTCAAAGCATCCAAAGCAGCGAACAACCTCGGCAAGAAGGGGGATAAAAAGAGCAGTGTCATCGAGGTGTATCTGCGTAGTTTTTCCGGCAGGCTTTCGGAAAAACTCCGCTTGAACGAGTACAAAAAAGCACAGCTTGAAGCCGACCTGAAAACAGCCGGAATGAATATAACACCTGAAGCCTATGTAGCGGACGCACTGACTAAGGCAGTTGCCGTTGGTATCTTTGCGATTCCGCTTTTATTTATTTTTAAAATTGCCGCGTTGGTTGTTTTGGCATTTGCGGTTGTTATCTATTTTAAAGAGTATAAGGCGGTTGGAAAAAAGATCAGTGAGAGAAGAACCGGGATCGAATACGAGCTGCCGAGATTTGCAAGTGCCGTTGAAAAGGTCATCAGGCACAATCACGATGTGGTGTATATTCTGGAATCCTATCGGAACAGTGCAGGCACAGAACTAAAACAGGAGCTGGATATTACTGTTGCGGATATACGTTCGGGAGGAAACCCGGAGGTTGCATTATCTCGCCTTGAAACCCGTGTCGGTTCCACGATGATGAGTGATGTGACAAGGGGGCTTATTGCTGTGGAAAAGGGAGATGATACCCAAGTATATTGGGCGTCACTTGCCATGAAATTTGCAGACTACCAGAGGCAGTTGCTCAAGCAACAGGCAAACTCCGTCCCGCGTAAGGTGCGCAAGCTGTCCATGGCGCTGTTGTTCTGTTTTATGCTGATCTATGTAGCAGTTATCGCACAGGTGCTTCTGACTTCCATTGGAACGCTGTTTTAAGGAGGACAATATGAAAAGTAAATTTTTCATGCGCGAGTTTTGTCAAGCAGAACAGCGCGTAAGGAGCAAAAGATCTTCATCATTGAAAAACAAAAAGGGCGAAGGATATATCGAAGTAGCGGTGGCAGTGCTTGTCATCGCTTTTGTTTTACTTCTTACCATCAGCATCTTTTCTATGATCACGCTTAAACAGGACTTGAAATATATGTGTCGGGAGCTTGTGGAGGTGGCAACTGTCACGGGCGGTGTGACTGATGCCGTTTATCAGCGATATGATGAACTTTGTGAAGAAACCGGACTAACTCCAACCGTGTACTATTCTGCCGTTTATTTTGATAGAGCAACAGGAAAAGTTCAGCTTGGGGATGCAATCTCATGTACTTTGACCGCTGATTTCACCATGCCCGGTTTTGGCGGATTTACTTTCCCGTTCTCGGTAGAGGCAACCGAATCGGGACTGTCACGTGTGTATTGGAAGTGAGGCGCAGTATGAAAAGACTGAAGAACAAAAATGGGTTCAGCTATATTATGACCTGCGTTGTTATCATCTGCATCGCCTTATTTATCTCTTCGGTGATGCAGTACGGATATATCTATCATGTGGTCAGGGAACAGCAGGAGTCGGTGCAGCTCAAACTGGACGGATATGTTACGAAACAGAGCATTGCTTATTATGATGCACTCAAACAGGGAGAACCTTATGAGAGATATATCGACCGGATTCAGCTTGTCAATGATGCTTACACGATTCTTGGATTTCCTCAGATAACTGATTTGGAGTATCCGGAAACAAAAGATGAAGAATTGGTCTACACTATGAGCCGACCGGAGATTTACGCTATTGATGGAGAATCGGTCGGTTTAAATGTTATGTATGAGCTGACGGTTCCGTTTGAATTGTTTGGACGTAAAATAGCGGACATTCATGTGCCTGTGGAAATAGTCAGTAAGCTGACAGAAAAATAAGGAGAGAAAATGGATTATTACAGAAGAAAAAGCAATATATCACGTCGGGTTATTTGTGTGATCGTTGCATCAGGCACACTTGCCGTAATATCTGCGGTCGTGTTCGGATTTGTCGGTATGAAGTATAAAAACGATCCGGCAGAGAGCGCTCCTCCTATTGAAACAGCCGAGCAGGATACACCGGATATTGAGATCCCGGTCATTACACCCGAACCCGAGCAGGGTGGAGATAATACCGAATCACGCGAAGAAGAAACCGATGAAGCGGGTTATGTTTCGATAGATATTCTGGAGATAAACAAAGGGAACGAAAAGGAAAATCAGCCGCATATTGTAGGGGATGTCAGTATATTGCCGGGTGTAAAGGAGGAAAGCTATGAAACGAATAAATAAAATACTTGCCCTGATAATCGGTGTAGTGATGTTGTTATCTGCAATGTGTATACCGGCTTTGGCGTACAGCTATCCCATGGCAGTGACGATCTATTATAAAAATGAAGCGGGATACAGTGTGGCTACATCGATTTCAACCACCATCAATGCCGCAGATACCGACAAGCCCACATGGGCATCTCCGAATATCAGTGGATATGCTCTAAAAAATGAATCGGATGCTGTTGTCACCTATGAAATGCTTGACAAAAGCTTCCCCGCGTCCAATTATGACCGCAACGGCTCCGGAACTTATACGGTGATCTATCAAAAACTGTATACGCACGCCGTAAAATGTGTCAATGCGAAAACAGGTGCATTTATCTGGAGTTGTACGACTGAAGGAAAGACAGGGCAGAGTTACTCAATTACGTTACCGAGCATTACCGGTATTACTCCTGCCAAATCTACAGTTACGGGAACTTTTGGAAGCAGTGATACTTCCGAGACGGTGTATTACTACCCTACAATTTATACAGTAACCTATGATGCCAACGGTGGTTCAGGTGCACCGGGTTCGCAAACAAAGGAGCACGGACAGACGCTGACACTCTCATCCCGGACACCGACAAGATACGGATACAGCTTTCTCGGGTGGAGCAGGAGTTCTACCGCAACATCGGCGTCTTTTTCACCGGGCGGAAGTTATACGGGTAATTACAGCGCAACACTTTATGCGGTATGGGATCCCAATCAATATACCGTAACTTTGGATGCCAACGGCGGAAACTTTTCAGTTTCCGAGCTGACGAAATATTATGGAAAAACACTTCAGCTGCCAAGTGAAATACCTGTTCTCGACGGTTATTTATTTCTCGGGTGGAGTACAGACAAAAACGCAACAATTGCAAATTACAGCGCGGGAGGGAATTATACTTCGAACAGCTCCTGCACATTATATGCCGTCTGGGAAAAGGAGCTTGAAAGATATGCGGTTTATTTCAATGCAAACGGCGGTACAGATGCTCCCGCG
>JBJDZF010000387.1:0-2187 GCA_051867855.1 Eubacteriales bacterium | reverse complement strand
ATACTGAACGCGATCTCAAGTATAAGCTTCACTATCAGGTCGCTGATATAGTAAGGGGAGAAAAAGGTCGGATTATTACATTCATTGAATATATTTTCAAGGCATCTGTCCATCTCAGGAGTCTGATTTCCTATCAGGTATTTCTTCTTTGTAAGCATATTCGAGAGATTCTTTGAGTAATTGTTGTTGCTCGAATCATCCGGAAAGGTTACACCCACTCCCAGCTTGATCGAAGTGGGAGTCAGGTCAAGGAGCGAGTGTTCAACAAAAGGAGGAATTACTATAAACTGATCTTCATACACCGTTATCTCCTTATTATCGTTGAATGTGTATAGTATCCCGTCGCGTATTGGAAAATGAAATTCAAAGTGCGCGTGCTTGTGAAGATAATGAGATGCCGTTTCATTGTTCAGATCCGATCCGTATGTAGCTATACGTAATATCTCCAGATTGAACGGTACGAATACTGACGGAAAGATCATATTGTTCATGGTATTTATCAGTTTGGAAAGGTGCTGAGAATATTCTGAAATCTTCATAAGTCTCCTCCTTGTCTTTTTTCTATTATACTCGTTTGAATATATATAGTCAATAACCATCGGGAAATCAAAGTCAGGATGTCTGCAATTCGAGAACAACTGTCCTTATTTTTGGTTGAAAACAAACAATAATTTTGCTATACTAAAGGCGATTTTCGAGGCATACGCAGTGCCGATAAAAACGCAAAAGGAGAAGATATGGAAAGTAAAATACACTCGGGAACAGATAGTCTCTGCAAGCTATCAAACGCAAAATCACGCTCGCTTTCAGCGGAAAATATCAGCGGTGAAAAGGGTAAGGGCGCAATGGCCACGGAAGGCGTCAGCGCATGCTGCGCTCACGAGCTCGGGCAAGGCTGGAAAATTAATCCCTATGTAATAATTCAACCGGGTGAAGTCAAGGAGATAGGAAATGTCACCGGTCCGGGTATGATCAAACAGATATGGATGGTGGATAATTCAAACGTCAACCGTTCATTGATATTGCGCATATATTGGGATGGCAGTGAGTTTCCTTCTGTTGAAACCCCGCTCTGTGACTTTTTTGCAAGTGCCGATTATCAGGAATATCGTCAGCTCACATCTATGATGGTCTGTGTTAATCCCAAGAGGGCTTTTAACTGCTATTGGGAAATGCCATTTTATAAAAGCTTTCGTATAACCATTGAAAACATCACACCGGATCCGGTAATACTTTACTATCAGATAAATTATATACTGGCAGAACTTCCTGAAGGCCTTGGGTATTTTCACGCTCAGTTCAGACGAACAAATCCGCTTCCGTACAAAGAAGTATATACTATTCTTGACAATGTGAACTGCAAGGGACATTACGTCGGCACTTATATGTTCTGGGGTGTAAATAACAATGGCTGGTGGGGAGAGGGTGAGATAAAGTTTTATATTGACGGCGACGATGAATTTCCCACAATATGCGGCACAGGCACCGAGGATTATTTTTGCGGATCATATAATTTCGATACAGGAAATCATTATCAGGAATTCTGTACGCCATATTCGGGGCTGTCAAAGGTAATAAAACCTGACGGACTATACCGCTCGCAGACACGGTTCAGTCTCTACCGTTGGCATATCTGCGATCCGGTATATTTCGACGAAAATATCAGAGTCACGATACAAGCGCTCGGCTGGAGACCGGGAGATGCAAAAAGCCTGCCACGCAGAAGATATCTGCCGCTTCAGGATGACATATCGTCTGTTGCGTTCTTTTATGCCGACAGGATCTGCGATACCTTCCCCGCACTGCCTGATAAAAATGATTTAGAGATAATATAACGTTATGGACAAAAATTTGCTTAAGGAAAAGTTGAAAAACAGAGCGCAGATAAACGGGACTCATCTGTCGATGCCGGTTCCGGAGCATGCGGAAATAATGGGGCTTGCCGGATTTGACTTTATCTGGATAGATACCGAGCACGCGCCTATTGAGGGCAGAGTTCTGCTTGAATGTATAAATCTTGTTAAAATGACCGGAACGGCATCGGTTATACGTGTTCCGGTCAACGATTACAACCGTACAAAAAAGGTTCTTGAAATGGGTCCCGACGGAATAATTTTTCCGATGATCAGCACCAAGGAACAAGCGGAAGCCGCAGTAAGGTCAACCCTTTATCCTCCGTTCGGAACA
>JBJDZF010000386.1:0-2199 GCA_051867855.1 Eubacteriales bacterium | reverse complement strand
GTCGTACTTACCCTCAACGATGATCGGGTAAGGAATTATAAGCTTATCCATTATTTCACTTTACAATCAGAAAATATCCGAGGACAAGCGCGCCGAGTATGATTCTGTAAACGCCGAAGGCAGAGAAAGAATGTTTGCGCACATAGTCGATCAGATACTTGAGCGCGGCTATCGATACGGCAAATGCCACGGCGCACCCGACCGCAAGGATCACCCATTCCTGTGCGGAAACGGACACCCCGTGCCCCGCAAATTTAGCGATCTTTACAAGGCTCGCGCCCGCCATTGTCGGTATCGCCATGAAAAACGAGAACTCCGCCGCAGCAGTACGCGACATTCCGAAGAGCATCGCGCCGAGAATGGTGGAACCGGAACGCGAAGTACCGGGGATAAGTGAGAGTATCTGAAAGCACCCCACAAGCAGAGCGTGCCCGTAGGTTATCTGCGACATATCGTTTATCCTGACCATTGACGGCTTGCGCGTCCTCTCTATCACAATGAACGCAATTCCGTATACGACAAGAGCGATCGCCACGACAACATAATTGCCGAAATGGGCGCTGATATAGTCGTCAAGCAGTATACCGACGATTCCGGACGGAATTATCGCCACTATAATGCGGAACCAGAGCGACCATGTATCCTTTTTTTCCTGCGCTGTTTTTTTACCGGAAAAGGGATTGAGACGGTTGAAATACAGCACTACCACGGCGAGTATCGCCCCGAGCTGGATCACCACCTCGAACATATCCCAGAACTCCGGGGAAACGTCGAGTGTAACAAACTCGTTGAGCAGTATCATATGCCCGGTCGAGCTGATGGGCAACCACTCGGTTATCCCCTCGACTATGCCGAAAAGAATCGCTTTCAGAATGTCAATAAACATTTATACAAAAGTCCTTTCAAAAGATTTTCACGGCACACGGAGTCCGCATTTTTTGATGATCGGTAGCTGTCAGTTCGCGTCCGCACTGCGCATGATGTCTCCCGCGCGGACCTCAAACGGTACTCTTACAAAGAATTTCATCGACGGATGCGGAGCTGATTCCGTCTCGCTTCCGTCGGGCAGATAGATCTTTTTAACAGTAAAAGCGCGTCCGAGCCTGCCGGGAGAGATCATCTCTGCCCGCTGCCCCGCCGTGACCTTGTTCTTCTGTAAAAAACAGGCAAGGTATCCGTCACCGTTCACGCGCTCAAGACCGCACGGAGCCTCTCCGTCATCATATTCAACCGCAATGGCAAAATATGACTTTTCGCGAATATACCCCACGTCGGAAGCAAGCTGTGCTTTATCATGCGGATCGTCGAGATAAAATCCGGTACAGTATTCGCGGTGCGACACGCTCTCAAGCTCGCGGTAAAGCCCCGCGTCTGCGGTGTACGTATCGGGAGATGCGCAATATGCGTCTATTGCCATGCGGTAAGCATTAGTAACCACGGCGGTATAATACGCGCTCTTCATCCTTCCCTCGATCTTAAAGGAATCTATCCCCGCACGGATAAGCTCGGGAATTATCCCTATCGTACACATATCCTTTGAGGACATAATGAACGTCCCAAGCTCGTTTTCCTCAACGGGAAGCGGCTCATCCCGCCTTTTTTCCTCAACTATGCGGTAATTCCAACGGCAGGGCTGCGTGCAGGCTCCTCGGTTCGCGTCCCTGCCCGTGAAGTAATTGGAAAGTATACAGCGCCCGCTGTATGAAACGCACATAGAACCGTGTACAAACGCCTCAAGCTCCACCTCGGGCGGCAGTGCATCCCGTATTCCGGCGATCTCGGAGAGCGTCAGCTCGCGCGCAAGCACAAGCCGTTTCGCCCCGAGCGAGGCATAAGCAAGAGCCGCGGCGGGGCTGACTATACTTGCCTGCGTGGATATGTGGATCTCCATATCGGGAATTATTTCTTTAATTGTCGCAAGTACACCGAGGTCGGCGACAATACACGCGTCAATACCGTAATTTCCGACAGTGTGCAAAAATTCACGCAGTCTTCCGTATTCGCAGGCGTGCGGCATTGTATTGACCGTAAGATACAGCTTTTTGTTTCTCGCATGGGCATATTCGACCGCCGCCTTAAGCTCCTCATCGGTAAAATTGTCCGCGGCGGAGCGCATTCCGAAATGATTTCCGGCAAGATAAACGGCATCGGCTCCGTAAAGAAGCGCGGCTTTCAGCTTTTCAAAATTCCCTGCGGGCG
>JBJDZF010000385.1:0-2206 GCA_051867855.1 Eubacteriales bacterium | reverse complement strand
CTATGGGAGCGGGTCAACATACCAACGCTGACCTTCCCGGTACAAATATTTTACCGCACGACCTATTTTGATGGTGTAGCGAATTCCTTTAAACTCATTGTGAGAAGCAGTACAGGTGTGAAGTACTTTTGTCACCTCCCACTGTCTGCCGTCATCCCACACAATGCGCAGAGGGCGAATCACGCCGTCTGTATCCACATCGGCATTGACGGACACATATTTCTTCTGCATTGGCGCTCCCTCCGTTAAACTGTTTTGATAATATGTGTGACCACGCCCTGTACCCGCAGGCTGGATACATAGATATCCTCCATTTCCTTGTTTTCGGGGTGCAGATAATAGCTCTGCCGGTCCTTGTCAAAGCAGAGCCGCTTCAGCGTATTCCTATCTTCATCGGTGAGTGCAACGACAATATCTCCGATATCGGCAGTCTGCTGTTCACGGATGATGACGAGATCTCCGTCGTTGATTTGCGCCTCGATCATAGAGTTGCCGGAGGCACGAAGCGCATAGAAGTCGCCTTTGCCAAAGAACGAAACGGACAGAGGAAGATATTCTTCCACCTGCGCTTCGCGTTCATCCGGGGTGCCGCAGGGAACGGAGCCGACAATCGCAGCAGGTCGAAACTCAGGAGTCATCATCTCGATCTTCGGAGTGGTGAGAACACCGTTTTCATAGAAAACCATCTCCTGCTCCGCCATTGCCACCAGGTATCTGTGCGCGGTGGAAACTGATATCTTCATGGCACCGGCAATTTCACGGACTGTCGGGGTAGAAGAATACCGTTCAAAGTAATCTTCAACATACTCTTTGATACGGAGCATAAGCTCCGTGTTTTTGCTTCTCATTCTATGCAGCCCCTATCAGGAACAAATGTTCGATATAGCTATATTATACGCATACAGCATCAAAAATCAATAGGGCAAAAAGAAGGTGTGCATTCAGATGCACACCTTTGAGAATAAACTATGAAAGAAAGCATTTTATGACGTTGTTGAAGCCGTCTATCGCTTCCTGTGGTCCTGTGATCTTCATTTTACCCGCCGAGGCAAATACCCAGCCATAGAATGTGCTGCTGAGATCGACGGTTGCTTCCACGCTAAAATGATTCTCGTCTACAATTTGTGTCGTAACATCCTCTCCGAAACGGTCAATGATGCTGTTCATCAAAGTATTCTCGCAGAGCAGCTTTACCCTGCATGGCTTGCCGTTCAGCATGGAAAACTCCTGCGTAAAGAACTCTGACACGTTGAAGTCCTTCGGCTTCCGTACCGCAGGCTGATCTGTGATTTCCAGACTGTCAATACGGTCTACGCGGAACTTTGCAATTTGCTGCCGGTAATCGTGATGCCCGACAAGATAATAGACATCATTATTCCAGAGCAGCGCATAGGGAGAGACGAAATAAATCTGACCATCATGCCGGTGAATACGTTCTTTTGAAGGGGCGTAATCAAAGTAGCGGAAGGATATTTTCTTTCTCTCTGCTATGGCGGACTGGATTCGGTCCACGCTCACATAAATACTCTCATTTGTGGCTTTGGAACGGCTGTCTATGTAGAGCTGGCGTTTCAACAACGCGGTGTCACCCGGCGCAATAAACGCTGATAGCCGGTTGACCAACTGCTTGCTTTTCCTGGGCGTGATAAACCGAGCTGACTGAACGGCATCGATCAGCAGCTTCACTTCGGGAGCCTCAAAGTGGCGGGAAGCCACATGGTAGAGATTCTGGACTTTACGATCCTTTACAATATCAATGCCAAACTCCACAAGCTGCTCAATGTCTTTGCGCAGCGTCCGCGGGTCGGCGCTGATCTCATACTGTGCCAGGTAAGCGGATATATCCGCAAGGGAGACGGGATGCACTTCATCGGTGGTTTGCCAAAGGTATTTGAATAGAATGAGCGTACGATTTGTAAGAGCCATTTTTCCTCCATTATCTTATTCGGGAAGAGAAAAGCACGGCAACAGTGGAAAAACACCTCCGGGATGCTCGTACTTTTCTTGAATTTGCAGATGGACAAAATGTTACAAAAGAAGTACCCACACATTACTACAATAATGTTCTATCTTATGTGCCTGGAGTCAAGGACGAATGGTCAGCCTTTGAACCATTTTTGGAAGTAACACATGGCAGAAGAAAAAGTACTCGCCCCGATGATGCCGGTAATCAAGCCAGTCAACATTTTTATTTGCTTCAGCATGG
>JBJDZF010000384.1:0-2206 GCA_051867855.1 Eubacteriales bacterium | reverse complement strand
TAGCTCCGTAGGTGTAATTGAACTCACCGACTACGGTTTCTCCGGCAACGAAACGGATCTTGTAAACATTGGGAGTATAGACCGCGTTTATCGTGATGTCTGCAGTGCCGAGGGTGTAGGACTCCCAAACTCCGGTGTAACCCGGCTTTGCGGGTACTGCAGGGGGCGTCAGGGAAGTAGTCTCAACTGTGAACGGCAGACTTGCAACAACATTTCCGTCAGCCTTGAAGGTCGCGGTGTACGTTATTGCGGTGTAAACCGCATTGATCGTAATGTCGGACGTGCCGAGAGTGTAGGACTCCCAGACACCGGTGTAACCCGGCTTTGCGGGAACTGCCGGCTCCTCGAGAGAGGTGTCGCCGCTTGTGAACGATACCGTTGCCACGACCCTTCCGTCAGCCATGAAAGTAGCTGTATGTGTATCTGCGGGGACGGGAGTATACACGGCGTTGACCGTGGTCAGCCACTCTTCTCCGAGAGTATAACTGCTCCACTCGCCGCTGTATCCTGCCTTGGAGGGAACAGCGGGAGCAGCTACGGATGTATCACCGATGCGGTAACGCACCGTATCTATAACCATGCCGTCCGCGACAAATTTTACATACGCATAAGCGTCGTCACTGTATATCGAAACATCGCCGTTCGGCATTGCGGAGAGCTTTTCTGCATTGCCGAAGCTCCAGCCGTTTGCCGACGGAGAGATCACGCCAAGCCCAGTCAGCACGTCAATCGACGTTCCGGCGGGCAGATATGTGACAAACTTATCTCCGTTCGAGTCAAATGCCTCGAGTCTGTAAAGTCCGTTTATCTTGGCGTCGATACTGACGCTTCCGGAAATTTCAAGTGTTGTAAAGAGAAGTCTTATATCCTCGGGAATCGAGACGACTTTGCTTATGAGCTCGTACAGATCCACCGAGAAGCTCTTCGCCAGTGCAAACGCACCTTCGGTGCCGTAAAAGCTGTCAATGCTTAAGGTGCGCAGTGACGTCGGTACTTTGTCAAGTGCTTTAAGAACATAGCTGCGGAGCTTGTTGAAATTATCGACGGAGGTAAATGCGTTTATTATCTTATCCGCATATTCCTTTGCCGTATCAACGGCATCGGAGCCGGAAATCCTTGCATCTATCTCTGCGTATACTCTGTCTCTGATCTCCTCAAGCTGATTTTCGAGCGCGTCGAGCAGATCGGATATCTCCTCATCGGTCAGACCTGCCAGACTGTTCCTAATGTCCTCAACGGTCATCGTGGGAACAAGCAGAAGCTTTTGCTTGAGGGTGTCGGGAACACGTGAGGTGGAGAGGACCTTTGAATAAATATGCGACGCGACCTCGGGAACAACGACCTTTGTATAAACATCGAGGTCGTCGCTTACGTCGAACACGAAATAATCACGGTATTGCGCAAGCTTACTCTGGAGTCTTGCGGGATCACCGAGAAGCCCGAATTCCACTCCAAGTGTATAATCCTTTCCGTCGATCACCGCTTTTATCTCGTACCTTGAGATAATGGCATCGGCGGAGAGACTCAGAAAACTGTCAATGTCGGGAATTGCCCGCAGAGTCTCTCTTATGATGACCGGAAGGTCGAACGATCCGTTTTTGAACACACGGACTCCGTTGATATATATGCCGTCCACATCGGTCATCAGTATGTTGAGGGCCTTCTGTGCGATCTGCCTTACAAGCAACTTCAACTCCGGTATTTTGTCTTTGAGAAGTGCAAACAGGTCTTTGGCGATCTGCTTGTAATTGATGAGCTCGATCACTCCCGAATCTTCGAGAAATGCTTTAATGTTTCCGGCTCCGATAGCTTGAACGATCGCCGTCAGCTCTTCGGGCGAGTAAAGCCTCATAACTGCGGAATATCCTCCGACAGACTCGACAAACATCGTCACGTCGGCGTGCTCCCAGATATCTGCAGCTGTGACCGACGGATTATCGGTGACGGCAGAGACAAGGATATCGCGTGCGTCGGGGTTTGATTTTGCCGTTTCACGTACATTTGTGTAATTTATGTACGGGCGCAACTCCGCAATACTTACAAGCCCTGCGGCAAATATCTGCGTTGCACTTAAAGAGGCGGGATCGGTTGTCCCAAACTCCGAGTATATTTCCTCTTGCGTAACAATGCCGTCGTTCAGAAGCGCCTCAGCGTCAATCGCGTTGTCAAAATACGACGACTCGACCATACGTGTGACCAGCTCGTC
>JBJDZF010000383.1:0-2209 GCA_051867855.1 Eubacteriales bacterium | reverse complement strand
ATCCTCTTTAATAGCGAACGTCAAAATTAATGTGGAGATTTTTGATATCCTTCAACCGTTTTAAGTTGGTTTTTAAGGTTTCCATCTCCGTCCAAGTGAAGCTATAGCCGAAAAGCACGATGTTTTCGGGGTTAAACTTACCATCGGTTTCATATTTCACGAGCATAGCGTCGATTGCTTCTTTTGTTAAATTCTGCGTAATCAAATATAAGTGCTTGCCGATATAATAGGCTTCATAATCGGCAAAGACGAGTTTTTCTGGCGTTGCCGTCAAACCATAACCGTCGCGAACAAGCCAAGTGGAAAGAACTGTGGGAAGTCCGAATTCATTAAGAATATCACTTGCAAACATACTGTTCTCGTTAACATCGAATTTTTCGAGCTTATCAAGAGTATCGGTCGAAGGCTCTACCAACGTATAGTGGAGAAATCCCAAATCAGCTGTTGTGTCGGGATTTTCCTCTTTGATCTTTTTTGCTGCACGTATTAAGCGTTCTAACCCTAATTGATCAAGGTGATGAGAACGGCCGCACAAATCCAAGAAATCAATTAACTTTTGAATATTTGCTTTATCTTCGCCTGTTGATATAGAAAGCTTTATATCGAGATTTTCAGGAAGTTGAATTAAAATATATTTGATATTCTTTCCCTTGCAATTCAAACGCATTATGGCTTCGCCAGTTGTTGCAGAACCAGAAAAGAAATCGCAAACAGTAAGTTGCTTTTTCTGCAACGAAGCAAGTAATTTCATTATAAGCAACACTGGCTTAGGGTAACTCATAAGAGATTGTTCACCGAACAATACACGCTGTTCTTCATCGGCATCTTCGTTAGATCCCCATCCGCCATTTTGAAGATTATCGGTATCAAAATCATAAGAATATCCTGTTTCTTCGGATTCTCCAACTCTTAAAAGTAAATCTTTTAATCCTTTGTAACGAGGTTCCTTGACAATTCTTCGTAAATAAAGATCACGGGTAATATAGAGTTCTCCGTTTTTTGCGTACTCAATCATTGCATCTTGACCATAACGCCAATTACCTTCAATAACAAGATCTTGTGCTAATTTGCCGTCCTTGATTACTAAATCCGAATGTAAAACTAACGTCATAGTGGTATCAGAAATGACATCACCTTTTTTCATTGTGAAGTTTTCTTCTCGGTACTTGCTTAAAATCCCTGCGGGAATCGTACGGATGTCTCGTCCATTGCTTGCATTTATACAAGGATAGGTTTCTTCTTCGGTATTTATCTCTCCAATCAAACCGTCAAAAATCCCCTTCTGCTTTGCATATACAATTACATATTCTTTTATGTTAGTAACAGCTTTTGCAAGATAAGAGCCTTTTTTCTTTTTCTCCCACGTAAGTGATGCGACAAAGTTTTCTTCCCCGAAGACATCATCGCAAATAAGTTTCATGTTTGCTTGCTCGTTATCATCAATGGAAATAAAAATCACACCATTTTTATCGAGCAAATCCCTTGCCAACAGCAATCGTGGATACATAAACATTAGCCAAGCAGAATGTGAAGCAGAACCTTTCTTGGTTAAGTTTAATATCCGTTGTGCCTGTTCCTCGCTAATGCTTAACTTGGAGGCTAAATCTTCTACTGTATAATTAAAATTATCATTGTATACAAATCCATCTGAACCAGTATTATAAGGAGGATCAATATAAATACAATTAATTTCTTTTTGATAAGACTTCAAAATATGCTTCAACCCATCGAGATTGTCACCGCTAATATACACATTTTGGCTCTTAGCATTTTCAGGTTTTGCGTTATGTTCTTCATCAGGAACAACAACGGTAGTCGTATCAACAGAAGCCAAAAGACGCGCATAGTTCTTGCCGAGGAATCTCAGTTCATACCCCTCGTTATTTACCGCAAAACTATCACCTAAATACTCCTTAAAACGCTCCAAATCAAATTCACCGTCATGGAAGCATGCGGGAAAATGTTCTTTTAAAACTTCAATTTCTTTATTATTGGGCAACTTGCTTTCGTTATCACTTATAATATTTCTAATCATTTTGTTTTCCTCACTTTCAATAAACAACTATATCATCCAAATCCGGACGATGAGGTTATCTCTGTCAAAGGCAGAGAGGCGGTCGCTCATACAGAGCACTGCGGATGTGCCGAGCACCGAGGGCGATTTACCGATAACACTTTCATTTTAGAACTGCAAATTCTTATTGCCCCA
>JBJDZF010000382.1:0-2213 GCA_051867855.1 Eubacteriales bacterium | reverse complement strand
CGACAACAACAACGCGGAGGGCGCAGATGATAATAAAAATATTGAGAACGGCAAAGAAAGCGAAGAAGAAATGTTCCGCGGCGGCTCGAAAGAAGAGCTCGCAAATGAGGGCAAATGCGATAGTCCTGAAGAAGAAACGGAAAACGCTTGTGCACAAGGGCAAGATGATCCGTCGGAAAGCGGGACTTCTGCGGGCGAAGGGGAAACAGCTGACGAAAAAGTTCTGAATTCCAACGAATATGTGTGGAATCCCACTGCCGGCAATTCAACCTACCATTTCCGTCCGGACAATATGAAAGAATATACCGGTGTGAATCGGAGCGGAGAGTATTACGGAACAAACGGCAACAACACGGCAACGTCAGATGCAACGCAGACGGACAGCGACGGCAAAAAAGAAAAAGACACAAAAAAGAAACGCAAAAAAAAGGTGGCAACGGTGCTTGCCATAGTGCTTGCCTGCGTGATCGGAGTTGTGCTCATAGGCGCGCTCGGCGCGTTTGCGTTTAATCGTTTATATCCCTATTTTGCCGGAGATGGCGCCTCGGATAAAACCACTATCAACATGACCAAAAACGACGGCTCGATAGAGGTAAAGACAAACATCGGAAGCACCGGTTATTCGGATCTGTCACGTGCGGACGTCATCAGTCTTGTAAAAGACTCCGTCGTAGTCGTCACCACGTCGACTGCACGCACGGACTCCTTTTTCGGACAGTATGTAACAAGCGGCGCCGGAAGCGGCATCATCGCCGCGCAGGGCGGAGATTATGCGTACATCGTCACAAATTACCATGTTGTTGACGGTGCGGATAAGATCAACATAACTCTTGCCGATTCGTCAGAGTACGACGCGACATATATTGACGGCGAATCCTCTCTTGACCTGGCTGTACTGCGTATAAAAACCGACAAAACGCTCAAACCCGTTGTATACGGCTCAAGTGCGTCCTTGCGGGTCGGCGACGATGTCATCGCAATAGGAAATCCGCTCGGTCAGCTCGGCGGAACCGTCACCGAGGGAATAATCAGCGCGCTCGACCGGAAGATAAGTATTGACGGTAACACGATGGTCCTGCTCCAGACGAGCGCGGCGGTCAACCCCGGAAATTCCGGCGGAGGGCTCTTCAATATGGCGGGAGAGCTTGTCGGCATTGTCAACGCGAAAAAATCCTCCGAGGGAATCGAGGGGCTCGGGTTTGCGATCCCGATCGACAGAGTGTATGATTCCATCGTCGAAATCATAGAAAAGGGATATATTCACGGGAGGGCAACTCTCGGAGTCGAGACCGAGTATGTCAGCGACTGGAGAAATGCCTATTTAATTTACGGAGTCAAAGGAACGGGAGTTTTCGTCACCAATTCATCAAATTCCGTACTGAAGAAAAAAGACCTGATACTTAAGGTGGGTGAACAGAGCATTACCAATGCAAGCGACTTTGCCGCTGCCGTAAGCGCCCTTGATATAGGTCAGACCGTAAGAGTTACCGTCTCCAGAAACGGAAATAATCTCGAGATCGATGTCCCGGTCGAAGAATATGTTCCGTCGGGCATGTTCGGATAAGGATAGTATATTTTTTTTGCGGGGGAAACTTTTCGAGAAAAGTTTCCCCCGCACCCCTTTCAAAAGCTTTCAAACCTGTTATAATTTATCCAAGTTTGAGGTTCTTGAAGGAGGGGTGCGGGGAGGAAACTTCTCCAAAGAAGTTTTCTCCCCGCAGATTACATACCCTATTCCTCAAAGGAAGTTTTTCATTTTTTCGTAGCTTTCCTCTTCGAAAGAGACGATTTCGCGCGCGAGTTTAAGTGAGGCCTCGGAGGTCTTGGTGTTTTCAAAATCGCGTATATCTCGTGTCATTTCGGTAATACCCATGGTATATCCCTCCATCATCATCTGTGCGAGATGGCTCGGCGTTGAATCGAGCATCGTATTCATACCGACGCCGATCTTTGCGGATAGACGGGTCATGATGTTCTCCTCTTTGGGCTTCTCTCCCTCATCGTTGAGCATCGTGCCTATTTTCTTGGCGAAATAGTTGTATTTATCGAGCTGTGCGGTAAATTCCTGCCGCATTTTCTCGTCTGTGACCTTGGGCATAAGATTTATTATTGAGTCGGACCCCATCTTGACATTTTTATACATTTTGTCAAGCAGTCCTGCCGTGCTTTTGTTTTGTGTCTGTACTTCCATATCAATCTCCATTCCGCCGCTC
>JBJDZF010000381.1:0-2213 GCA_051867855.1 Eubacteriales bacterium | reverse complement strand
TCACACCGTCGGGTACTTCTCCCTCTGTTTCCGCCGTCACGACCAGAGTGACCTCACCGCGCTTGTGCTCCTGAAGAACAAGTACGTTCTCAAGCTTCGGCAGGTCATATCCCTCAAGCTCCACGCTTCGGAATATTCCCGCATCCGGCAGTTTGGGTGCCCAATCCCAACCGAACATATAGCTCGCCTTGCGGATGTGCGCAATGCCGTCCATGGCGTGTGTGTCTCCCCACGCGTAATGCCTGTGCTGCCTGTCTTTCATATATTTCAGCGGCGGGAAAAAGCAGAACTCGAGGAAATTCTTCCCTTCATGCAATACGCCGGACAGATCAAACTTCCATGTACGGTGCATATTGTCCGCATATCCGATCTCTTTTCCGTTGACTCTGACCGAGCACAGCGTATCCAGCCCGCGGCAAACAAGCAGCTTTTTCTCACGAGAGATAAATTCACCGTCGACCGTGAACTCGGTCCTGAAAAAGCACTCGTGTTCGGGAAGATTCATAAGCTTTGCCGCGTTGTCCATGTAATACGGGTCTTCAATAAAGTTGTTTTTATAAAGGGTATCGAGCAATGAACATGGTATCCCGACCTTGCAGTCGGGATATCCGTCATAGCTCATGGTGAAATCTGTTAAGGATATTTTTTTCATAATCTCTTTTCGGAATATCAATGATTGAAATTACTGCTTGTCTTTCTTCTTCTTCCTCAGAATGGCTGCACCTGCAATTCCGATTACAGCGGGGACACCGATGGCAAATGTTGACGAGCACCCCGATTTCTCTTCACTGCCTGTTGCAACGGTGGTGCTTTGCTCGGAAGCGGCGGACTCGCTCTCGGTTGCGACGGATTCGCTGTCCTTACCGTGGTCCGGCGCCTCTGTCAGCGCGGGAATGGTAGGTGCCTCGGTCGCCTCGGTGGACTCCGTGCTTTCCTCGGTCTCCTGCTTAAGGTCAAGGGTGTTGGGTTGGATCAGGCGTACCTCGTCATAGGTCAGCGCCTTGTTGTATATTCTGATATCGTCGTACTCAAATCCTGCGGTCTGCGCGTCGGTCACATTTGCTTTACCGAAGAGAAGCACCGCATCCGCCTTATTTATCCGCTCTGCTATTGAGTTCAGCGCCGTTCCCGCGGGATCGGTCTTTGCAAGTCGCCATGTCTCACCGTCGGCAGAGACGTAAAGTATATTCTGATTTCCCACTCCGTCGACATTTACTGCAAAGGCAATGTGTATCCAGTTTCCGTCGTTCCACTGCCCCTGATCGTTTACTCCGAGGTTTTCTTCAACACGGGGATTGTGACCGCCGCTCGCGGCAATGATGCGGTCCGTGGTCTGCCATTGACGTGCAAAGACCCTCATGCTTCCCGAAGCGTAAAACATACTGGCATAAGAGCTTGCCTCTCCTGTTATCTTGACTCTCATGTAAACAGTCGCCTGTGTGCCGGAAGAAAAGTCGGTAAGATTGGTCGCCTGAAGGAATGACCCGCCCTCTTCGGGCACCGTGGCGGTTCCGTTTGCGATAACGACATTTCCGTTTTTAATGAGGTTGTTGCTTCCGTTTGCCGATGCCTTGTCCTCAAGAGCGGCATCGCCCTCTCCCTCAAAATTCCAGTAAGCGACAAGATTGTCATTGATAGTACCCGCAGATTCCTCGGCATTCATGGAAAACACGGCAAAGGATATAAGCAGGCATACTATAATAACTGCCGAAAATATTCTGATTATGTGTTTTTTCATGATAATTTTTTCTCCTCAATCGTTCACTTTTCAATGCTTTTTGGTTATTGACTTACGACAAAGGCGTGAAATCCGACCAATCCGCGTTCATTCCGTTGGAGTTGCCGACTACCTCCATTTCTCCCGAAACCGTCACAACATCGTCAAAGGTAAGTTCAAGTATATCCGCTGACGGAACGCTGTAAATCTCTCTTTTCATCTTCGCTTCTTCCTTTCCGATATCAGTATTTTGCGGACACAAATTCGCCGTTTACATATGTCACGGTGACGCAGACTCCAAAGACATCGTTGCCGTCAAGGTCGGTGGCAACGGGTGTTACCCTGAACGTGAGTGTTCTGTCCGTCTCACCCGATTTCAGGGTGGGCACCGAATTAATCGTCAATGCAAAAATGTACTGACCGCCAAGCTCTGACGCGTCAACCGCACAAACATTTCCGTCCTCGCCGATCGCGTTTACCGTTGTGCAAACTATCC
>JBJDZF010000380.1:0-2219 GCA_051867855.1 Eubacteriales bacterium | reverse complement strand
CGGTACCGCAAAGCGTAGACATCGACGGCTTTGTGCGGGATTATCTGAAATGTACGATCCTGTATGAAGCCTTTGCCGAGGACGATCCCAATAAAATCGGCTTTACGGGCGACGGCAGAACGCCTTTGAAAATACGTCGGGATGGACAGACCGTTTCCGTGGTGTTCCCGTTCAAGACCATTGTGCTTGATCGGTATCTGCTCCGACCGGAGGAACATACGCATCGGAGATTTACGCTCGGACACGAAGCCGGACATATCATCTCCATGCGGATCAATCCCGACAGCGCCTCCTGCTTTCACCGCACACACGACCGAGAACGGGAATACACCATACAGGAGATGCAGGAACGATACAGCATCAATGAATGGCAGGCAAACACTTTCTCCGCCTCACTGCTAATGCCAAGACCGGTCATGCGCGAGACGCTGAAAAGGTTCAACGGCGGGAAGCGGCTGCCGATTTACGGCGAGGCCGTCTTTCATCCGAGAGAAAAGGTCATCCTGCAAAAGATGGCCGCCTCCTTGGATGTGTCCTTCACAGCTCTTGTAATCCGGCTGCGCGGACTCGGAATGCTAAATCACCATGATATCTCCGAGTACATCGAAAAGGAGCTGCACTTGGGAGGCGATACCTCATGAACACCACCGTTTATCGAGTCAGCGAGGAAACGCGCCGGAAAGCGGAGCTGTCCCGTAAGGAAGCAGAAAGCCTCGTTGAACGAGATCTGAAATGTCCCGAATGCGGATACAAGGCGGGTACGGTCTTTTCCGACTGTACGGGACACCTGACCATCCGCTGCCGCAAATGCAAGACGGTATCCGTACTGAATCTTGCCTACTTCCGCAGGCACCGCCGCAGAAGCTACAGAAACACAACTGAATAAAAACCATTAAAACTCTATTCGAGCAAGCGGAGAAGACCGGAAACGGTCAGGCTGCCAAGCGCCGTGCGAGTCAGAATGATACGAGCAACTTGTATCATTTTGATTTCCACGGCGCTTTTTTGTTTGCTCGAATACTCGCACGGTACAACGGAGTCCTTCCCCGACTTGTTCGGGAAAGGACTTTGTTTTGAAAAACACATTTTTAATCAACAAACCGCAAAAGGACGGAACAACGGCTCTTTGCACCGCAACGGCGGAGGAATGGATCGCCGTCGTAAATGGCAACCGAAATCTTCCGACGGAGCAGCGGCGGTATTTTATTGCCGACTGCATTGAGGAAGGAAAGGATATTGACCGCATGATCATCGAGGTCCCCTATGCTGAATACCGGCGTTGGAACAGCTGCCACACTATGACCGAACGCAGCCGTAAGGCGGGAAAAAAGTATCAGCACCTGTCGCTGGATGCAGCTTTGAATGAAGCCGATGAAATTGCGCTTCTGGAATGTGTGGGCGGTGCTGAGGATATAGAAGCCGCAGCAATTGATGAAATCCTTATGGAAGAACTGAAAAGACAGCTTTCCGCTTGGAAGCCCTGGGCGGCGGATATGCTTGAAATTTACCTTGCCGGGGAGAAAAGAACCTGCTCGTCGGCTATGTCCGCAAAGTACGGCGTATCCGAGCAGGTGATCCGCAAATACAAGCGGCAGTTTGGAGAATTTATAAAAAATTTTTTTGAGGGTGTTTCGTTTTAGCCTTTCCGAGTTGTGGAGGAATAGTGAGGGAGAAAAAAGCTCTCTCCTCGCTTCCGTGATCTGCTTGGAAGCCCGCAGCTCCTTGACAACCGAATATACAGCACACCCATTACTTCCCCTCTGCTGTCGGCTGAACCCCGGCAAGCCACATGAGCGAAGGCTCGGATAAGCAATAAAAGCTGTTACCCGAAACCTTCATGACTCAGACGGCACGGCGCAATCCGTGACGAAGGCGATAACAGGCAGAGGTATTAAAGGTACTTGCGTCCAGTCACAAGTCGAGCGTTGAAGCGGTCAGCAGAGCCGTGAGCCGTCGCAACCAATGAGGGCGCCTCGGTGAGAACCACGGAGAGGTGAGATTCCTATGAGGTCGAAGGCACGGCCGGTGGATGTGTTCCCGAAGATGCCAGCGCATCTTCTGTCCGGGGATATTGAGAATAAATACGGACGAAAGCAAAACGATTGATACAAGAACAACAAGGCGGTCGTTTACTCATTTATGAGAGAAGCGGCCGCCTTTTTACTTATTACGGAGGCAATGATGAAACAAGTGAAACGAGGCGAAATTTACTTCGCCGA
>JBJDZF010000379.1:0-9742 GCA_051867855.1 Eubacteriales bacterium | reverse complement strand
AATATTGAAATTGCTCGTATTTGCAATGCAAAACAAAGTTGTAAATAACAGTACCGGGGGCTTACAAAATACCGTCGTATCCGCAAGTCCCCCGGAAAAATCAAACCTTATTCTTCGGATCCATTCTCGTCCGGAGTGTTCTGTATCTCGGCATTTTCAACAGCTTCCTCTTCTTCGACCTCTTCGTGAGATACCGCCGTGAAGTTCACAAGCCGCTGACCGTCGGCAAGCCTCATCAGAATTACGCCGCCCGCCGTTCTCGAATACACGGGCACGTCTCTGACGGGCGTCCTTATTATCGTTCCTCCGTCGGTGATCATCATAAGGTCATCGCCGTCATCCACCGTTGCGATACCGGTAAGCCGTCCGGTCTTTTCGGAGATCTTATGGCAGGTCACGCCGTAACCGCCGCGGTTCTTCATGATCCTGAAGTCCTCAAACGACGTTCTCTTCCCAAATCCGTTCTCCGTAACGGTGATAAGCTGTTTTTCGTCATCCACAACGGTAACTCCGGTGACGAAATCTCCGTCACGCAGCTTGATTCCGCGAACACCGCGCGCCGTTCTTCCCATAGACCTTACGTTTTCCTCCGAGAAGCGGACTGCATTTCCGTCGGCAGTTGCTATCACAATATCATTTTCGCCCTTCGTGCACCTGACAAATACAAGCTCGTCACCCTCATCAAGCGAAAGCGCGATCTTGCCGCCCTTTCTCTGATACTCGTACTCCTTAAGCGGCGTACGCTTGATAACTCCGTATTTTGTTATCATTGTCAGATAATCGCTGTCGTTGAACTCGTCCACGCTTATCAGCGCCGTGATCTTCTCATCCGGCAGCATCTCTATTATGTTGACGATGTTCGTACCCTTTGCCGTTCTCGATGCTTCGGGGATCTGGTATGCCTTGCGCACGTGTATCTTTCCCAAGTTGGTGAACATGAGCAGATAGGAATGGCTGCCAAGTCCTATAACCTTTTCAATGAAATCCTCTTCCTTGGTGGACATACCGATAATTCCCTTGCCGCCTCTGCGCTGTGCCGTGTAGGTATCGGCAGGCTGACGCTTTATATATCCGGCATGGGTCATCGTGATCACGCACTGATGCTTCTCGATAAGATCCTCAAGATCTATTTCCTCGGTGGAATGTATTATCTCGGTCCTGCGCGGATCGGAATATTTATTCTTTATCTCCGTCATCTCATCCTTGATGATCTGCTTTATCTTTGAGGTGTCGGCGAGAATTCCCTCAAGCTCGAGAATAAGAGCGTGCAGTCTCGCGAGCTCCTGCTCTATCTTGTCTCTCTCCATACCGGTCAGCTTTCCGAGCGTCATGTCGACGATCGCCTGTGCCTGTGCCTCGGAGAGCTGTCTTATATTTCCGAGCGTGCTCTCATATCCGTCTGCATATGAGATCGTGAAAAACTCATCCATCAATCTCTGCTTCGCTTCGGGTATGGATTTCGATGTCTTCATTATTTCGACGATCCTGTCGATATTGTCAATTGCTATGTGATAACCCTCAAAGATATGAGCTCTCGCCTTTGCCTTTTCGAGATCGAACGTAACTCTGCGGTAAATTACCGACTCCTGATGCTCGATATAGAGGTCGAGTATCGCCGGAAGAGACAGAATCTTCGGCTCATTGTTGACAAGCGCGAGCATATTTATCGCACAGGTATCCTCAAGCTGTGTATATTTATAAAGCTGATTGAGCAGTACCTGCGGATTTGCGTCCCTGCGGTACTCGATAACAATTCTCATTCCGTCTCTGCCCGACTCGTCGCGCAGATCGGTAATACCGTCTATTCTCTTTTCCTTTGCAAGCGCCGCAATTGCCTCGCAGAGCATACTCTTGTTGACCTGGTACGGTATCTCCGTGACGATTATCCTGTGCTTGTCCTCTTCGATCTCCGCCTTGGCACGGACCATAACCCTGCCCTTACCGGTCGTGTAAGCCTCGACTATTCCGTTGACACCGTAAACGGTAGCTCTGGTCGGAAAATCGGGACCCTTGATATACTGCATGAGGTCTGCGACCGTACAATCGGGATTTTCCATGCGGTATATGGTAGCGTCAATGGTTTCGCCGAGATTATGCGGCGGTATATTTGTCGCCATTCCGACCGCAATACCCACGGAACCGTTGACAAGCAGATTCGGAAACCTCGAGGGAAGCACCTTGGGTTCTTTGAGTCTGTTGTCGAAGTTCGGCATAAATTCGACAACTTCCTTCTCGATATCCCTCATCAGCTCATCGGCAATTTTCGACATTCTCGCTTCTGTATAACGGTATGCCGCAGCGGGGTCTCCGTCCACAGAACCGAAGTTTCCGTGCCCCTCAACAAGAGGATAGCGCAATGAGAAGTCCTGCGCCATTCTGACCATGGTACCGTATACGGCGGAGTCACCGTGCGGATGATAGCGTCCGAGAACGTTACCGACTGTGGTAGCCGACTTACGAAACGGGCGATCGTAGGTGAGGTGATCCTCGTACATCGCATACATTATTCTGCGCTGACCCGGCTTCATTCCGTCCCTTACATCGGGGAGAGCACGGGCGGCGATTACTGACATTGAATATTCGATAAAGGACCTTTTGACCTCTTTATCCATATCGACGTCTATTATTTTCTGATCTTTAAACTCGTAGTTTTCGTTTTCCAAGTTAGTTGCCGTGTAAGTTGATTTTTACGGCGTCCTTTCTTTTACTTTCTCTGTTTTATGCGACAGTGATTACCGCAACCCTTTTTGTCGAAAAATACAATCGGAAATTTTTTTCAACATCTTCGGCAAATCGGTAAATCTCCGTTTTTATCGGATAATCCGAGTTTTGCACAAAGTTTTACACAGGCTGTGGAAAAGTAAAGCTTTGAGAAGTTTTATATCATTTCGGGAAGATTTTTCGGTCAGATATCGAGATTTTCCGCAAATTTGGCGTTGTTTTCGATAAATACACGCCTCGGCTCAACCTTATCGCCCATGAGAAGCGAGAAGGTCTCGTCGCACGCAACTGCGTCTTCGGTCGTGACCTTCAGTATGGTCCTTCTTTCGGGATCCATTGTAGTTTCCCAAAGCTGGTCGGCGTCCATCTCTCCAAGACCCTTATATCTGTCCGCCTCGACGTTCACACCGCCGAGCTCCTCAATGTATTTATCCCTTTCGGCATCCGAAAAAGCGTACTTCTCGGGAGATTTTCCCGTTCTCTTATAGACCTTATAAAGCGGCGGCTGGGCAAGGAAAACATGTCCGTCCTCAATAAGCTTGCGCATATGTCTGAAGAAAAACGTAAGCAGCAGTATTCTGATATGGGATCCGTCGACATCGGCATCCGCCATTATGATTATTTTTCCGTACCTCAATTTCGTAATGTCAAAATCCTCGCCTATCCCGCAACCGAGCGCCTGAATTATAGGTATGAGCGAGGGGTTTGAATAAACCTTATCAAGTCTGCTTTTTTCAACGTTCAGTACTTTACCGCGCAGGGGAAGTATTGCCTGGAATTTGCTGTTTCTGCCCATTTTTGCGGAACCTCCTGCGGAGTCTCCCTCAACGAGGTAAAGCTCCGTGATATCCGCTCTTTTTTCCTGGCAATCCGCAAGCTTTCCGGGAAGTGAAGATCCCTCAAGCAGGCCCTTGCGGCGCGTCAGTTCTCTTGCCTTTCTTGCCGCCTCACGTGCGCGGGACGCCGCGAGCGACTTATCGAGTATCGCCTTTGCCGTGGCGGGATTTTCCTCAAAATATTCGGCAAGCTTTTGTGTGACCGTGTTCTCCACAAGATTTCTGATATCGGAGTTGCCGAGCTTTGCTTTTGTCTGGCTCTCGAACTGCGCATCCTCGAGCTTAACGCTTATAATGGCACAAAGTCCCTCACGCACATCCTCTCCGGTGAGATTCTTATCACTGTCCTTGAGTATCCCGGACTTTCTCGCGTAATCGTTGAGTACCTTTGTAAGTCCGGACTTAAATCCCGTCTCGTGAGTACCGCCCTCTATCGTATGCATATTGTTTGCAAAAGACATCAGCAATTCGTTGTACGAATCGTTATACTGGAGAGCGATCTCTGCGACGCTTGTTCCCTTCTCCCCCTTCATGTATATTACATCGGGATGTATCAGTTCACAATGCTTATGCTCGTTGAGATAGCTGACAAAGCTCTTTATACCGCCCTCAAAATGGAACAACTCATCGACAGGTTCCTCACCCCTGTTGTCGATCAGATGTATCTTTATTCCCGCGTTTAGGAACGCCTGCTCTCTCATTCTCGCGGCGAGAGTATCGTAATCAAACACAGTCTCCTCGAATATTTCGGGATCGGGCTTAAATGTCGCCCTCACGCCGTGTTCTCTTCCTTCTTCGCACTCAACTTCGCGAAATTCCCTGACTACCTTTCCGCGTTCAAAACGAACGGTAAACCTTTTTCCCTCGTAGGTGTCGTCGAGTTCAACCCATTCGGAGAGAGCGTTAACGACGGACGCTCCGACTCCGTGAAGTCCTCCCGCGATCTTATATCCGCCGCCGCCGAATTTTCCTCCGGCGTGAAGTATCGTATACACGACGACGGGAGTGGGTATTCCCTGCTTCGGGTGTATAGCCGACGGTATTCCTCTTCCGTTATCCTCTACTGTTACGCTGTTATCGGGATTTATGATCACACGTATAAGATCGCAGTAACCCGCAAGTGCCTCGTCTATGGAGTTGTCCACTATTTCGTATACGAGATGGTGAAGTCCCCTTACAGACGTGGTACCTATATACATTCCGGGACGCTTTCTTACCGCGTCGAGTCCTTCAAGTACCTGGATCTGACTTTCATCATAAACCTGATTTGTGTTGTTGTCCATTTTTATATTCCTTTCAAACCTTATCCGGATAATCGGACCAAGAAATCTTAACTCTTAAAATAACCGGCGGAAGGTAATCATAGTTTAAAAGTTTTTGAGGGATTCTTAAGGGAACTCTTTTCAAAAAGTTCCCTTAAGTGCTCCTCCTCCCGAAAGTCTCCCGAAGAGAGCCGCCGTTGAAAGAGGCGAAAAACAAACCGCCGTTTTTGAACCCACTCTGTATAGTATAAAGGATTTGGGAATATCGTCCGAAACAGATGTAATATCGCCTTTTTTATCGCATGAGTTGAGATATTTTCTCGTAACAGGCGATATTGTGGCATTGTCCATGTCGAAAATTCCTATAATATCCTTTTCCCTTATATTTTTTCCGTTTCCCGCATGAAGAAACATAGACCCGTCTCCCGAAATATCTGATACTAATCCGACGGACTGTAATTTCCGTCCGTTACGGTAATTTTTTTTGCCTCGCGTATTTCATTTTTGTCACAGCTCGTAAGTATTACCTGCTTTGACTTTATTCTGTTTATCAGATAATCACGCCTTGAGTTGTCCAGCTCCGAAAGTACATCGTCAAACAAGAACACCGGATAATCTCCGAATTCTGAAAAACAGATCTCTCCCTCCGCGAGCTTAAGCGCTATTGCAAGCGAGCGCTGCTGCCCCTGCGACGCGTAGATCCGTGCCGGACGCGAATTGAGCATCACAGCCATATCGTCCTTATGAGCTCCCCAAAGTGTCGCTCCCGCAAATATTTCCCTTTCAAGATTCTCCGTAAGCAATGAACGGTATTTTTCCGCCGTCGCTTTCCTGTCGGAATATTCCTCCTGTTCGGAATGTGAAGAACCGATATATCTGAGTTCGGGTATCTCCTTCTCGCCGCTCATATCCGAAAAACAGTTTTTGACGTGAGCGTCCGCTTTTTTTATAAATTCCGCTCTGAAAGCCGATATTACCGCAGCTTCCTCGGCAAGCTTCTCCGACCAAAGCTCAATCGTTGCCTCAAAAGTCCTCCTGTCGGAATTTGCAGTCTTTATCAGTTGATTTCTCTGTTTGAGAATGTAATTGTATTTCTGAAGCGAGTGAAGATACATCGGCCGCGTGCGGCTTATGGCAATATCGAGGTAATTTCTTCTCATCGCCGGACCGTCCTTTACAAGAGAAAGATGCTCCGGGCAAAACAGCACCGTGCGGAAGCTGCCCACAATATCCGAGAGCTTGTCTATCTTTACCCCGTTTTTTTCAACCTGCCTCTTTTTGTCCTTGTACACTCTGACATGTATATTCTGATCTCTTGACGTATTATTGAAATCGAGACTGATATCTGACGTATCCGAACCGAAACGTATTATTTCCGAATTGTGATTCGCCCTGAAGCTCTTTCCCACCGAAACGTAATAAACAGCCTCGAGCAGATTTGTCTTTCCCTGGGCGTTCTCTCCGAAAATCACATTAACACCGTCGTCAAACTCTACCTGTTGTGAAATTATGTTGCGAAAATCTTTGATTTGTACCTTTTTGCAGACCATTTCGGATCATTCTTTCATTCTTACCGGCAAAAGCATAAATATTTCTTCCTTGCCCTCTTCCTTATCTGCCGGCTCAATATTCATACTCGTAAGAGGAGACGACATGGAAAGCTTCACCCTGTCGGCGTCACAAGCCCTGAGGCTGTCTATAAGAAAACGGTTGTTGAACGCTATCAGAATATCATCTCCGTCATGCTCCACGTTCATCTCGTCGTAAGTGCTTCCCGCAGACGAAACAGCTGAAATTTTAAGCAGATCACCGCTTACATCAAGCTTGACATGAGAACGCACACTTCCTGCTATCTTTTCTTCGGTTACCAAAGCCGCTCTTTCGAGAGCCGCGATAAGCTCCTGCCTGTCGAGTGTAACGCATATTTTATGATTCTTTATGATTATTCTGTCGTAATCTATATAATCTCCGTCAATAAGACGCGAGAAAAATGTAAGCTCACCTATCATGAATATTATATGCTTACGGGTAACATATATCTGGGTGAGCGAATCCTCATCGTCGCCGAGCAGTTTGTAAAGTTCGTTTACCGTTTTTACCGGAATGATAAACGAAAAATCAAGATGTGAATCGTTATTTGTATTTCTGTTCTGAAGCTCGGTTTGTCTGACGGACTTTGCAAGCTTAAAACTGTCGCAGGAAACGAGCATTACCGAGTTATCGGAAATTTTGAAAAAGCATCCGTTAAGCACAGCCCTCTGGTCATTTACTCCCATGGAAAACGAGACCTGTGATATCATCTTTTTGAGTACCGACTGACCGACGGTAAAGCTCCTGTCGCTCATAAGGTCGGGAAGCACCGGGAAATCCTCTCCGGCAAGAGCGCTCATCTTATGAGAAGATTTTCCGCAGACAATGCAGGCAGACAGTCTGTCATCAACGGTGAGAGTTATTTCTTCGCCGTTCATAACCTTTATCGTCTGATAAAATTTCTGAGCGTTGAGTATAAATGAGCCTTCTTCTATAACCTTTGCCTCTATCGTGGTTCTGACTCCCTTTTCGAGATCGTATGTTGTCAGAACGCAGATATCGGGTATTTTTGCTTCAATGAGTATTCCTTCGCTTGCACTGAGAGTGGATTTTCCGGATACCGCACACATTATCGGCGCTGTCGCCGCACACACGACCGAACGGTTGAATATAATTTTCATTTTTCATTCTCCTTGTCAAAACAGTACTTTTCGGTTGATCGGAAATTTTTCTTGCCTTATATAAAGAAAAATAAATAATACAAATAAAATAAGATAAATAGAAGCAGTAGCAGTAGGCAGTGTTGATTTTGTGGAAAAGCCCTTCAAGCCCTTAAAAAATGTCGTATGCGACATTTTTTATTTTTTGAAATTCATCCTGAAAAGCTATTGATAAAATTGGGGAAAAACGGCACACAGATCCAAATCGTCCTACGATCACGTAAAAAATCCGCAAAAATGTATTTTTTTATGACAACGGTTTTTTATGCACAGGATATGCTTGCGTTAATTTCTGTTGAAATGTCGCCCGAAACTCTGAAAACTCATTTTCCACAGAATAATATTAAACAGAATTTTTACCGTAAATAAGCCAAAATCAAAATATCGTCTACGACATTTCAAACAGCTTTTCAACATGTTGATATTCGGTTGAAAAGCCCTCGGTATTAAGTGTGTATCTCTGTTTGCATCCTGTGAAAAAACCGGATCTGTGAAACTGTTGGTCAGGGTTACGGGTTAAGACTGTCCCGTGATGTCTTTAATCATTTCCATCAGCTCTATATTAAAGATCGGATCGCTGATCTTCTTTTTTTCGACGGTTTCACATGAGGAAAGTATGGTTGTGTGGTCTCTTCCGAAAATCTTTCCGATGTTGGGAAGCGACATTTCGGTTATCTGACGGATGAGATATATTGTGACGTGTCTTGCAAAGGCTATCTCTTTTGTGCGCTTGGAGCTTAAAATATCTTCTTTTTTGATATTGTATTTTTTGTATACGCACGTGTATATCTTGTCGACTGTTACGTTTACCGGCTCCGCGCCGCCGAGAAGTTCAGAAAGACAGCTTCGGGCAAGCTCCATTGAAATGCTTTTTCCCGAGAGAAAGCTGAGCGCGCTCAGTTTCTTTATGGCACCCTCTATCTGACGTATGTTTGATCTGAGATTTTCCGCGAGAAAGGTCAGCACATCGTCCGGAATGTCTATTGAAACCTGCTCCGCCTTCTTCTTGATTATTGCCACTCTCAGCTCGAGATCCGGCGGCTGTATGTCGGCAATAAGTCCCCATTCAAATCTGGTCTTGAGCCTTTCCTCAAGCGTCTGTATATCCTTTGGCGGACGGTCGGACGAAAGAATTATCTGCTTGTGTTCCTCATAAAGTGAATTGAAGGTGTGGAAGAATTCCTCCTGTGTGGAGTTTTTTCCGGCTATAAACTGAATATCGTCTATAAGCAGAATATCGCAGTTGCGGTATCTTTCCCTGAATTTGCTCATTTCCTGACGTGAAAGGCTGTCTATAAGTTGATTTGTAAATTCGTCTCCCTTTATGTAAACAACCCTTATATTCGGCTTTTTTCGCTTTATCTCATTTACCACCGCGGACATAAGATGAGTTTTTCCGAGTCCGCTCGGTCCGTAGATAAACAATGGATTGTAATCCATTGCCGGGCGGGCGGCAACCGCAGTGCACGCCGCATGAGCAAATTTATTTGAATTTCCCACTATGAAATTGTCAAACGTGTATTCAAAGTTGTAATTCGGGGGAAGTGCACCCGGAATTTTCGTATCGTCATTTGCCGCCGTAGTGATATTATTATTATTTGACTCGGTGGTTGTCGAAAAATCCTTTTTTTCAAGAATTATATCGACGTTTACGTCAAATCCGAGCAATCTCGAAAATTGCTCCTTTATCATTCCGAGATATTTCTCAAGAATAATTTTGTATTTGAACTCCGAATCGGTTGAAAATGTTATGCAGTTATCCTCATAGGAAACTATTTTAAGTTGACCGAACCACAGATCTATTACCGATTGTGCCAGGTTCTCTTTGAACGCTTCCTTAACCATTTCCCATATATCGTTTATGTCGTCAAGATATGACATAATCTAACCTCCGCACGAAGAAAAAACTGCAAAACGAAAACATAATATACCACCGCATTATACATAGTTATTTTATCATAAAATCGTCCGAATTGCAACAATTTTTCTTCAATAATTTTATTATATATATTTCTGCGGGGAGGAAGCTTCTTAAAAGAAGTTTTCCTCCCCGCGCAGTATGATATGTGTTTTTTGCGGAGGGGAACTTCTTGAAATAAGTTCCCCTCCGCACCTCCCTTCAAGAACTTCGGACTTGGATAAATTATAACAGGTTTGAAAGCTTTTGAAAGGG
>JBJDZF010000378.1:0-40403 GCA_051867855.1 Eubacteriales bacterium | reverse complement strand
AGATGGACTTTTCCGCAGCGGTTGACGCGTATATGGAAGAAAATCCGATTACATGAAAAAGGGGGAATCACATTGGCGATCAGATACAGAATGAATATCAAGCTGTCAAGCGGGGAAGTGATTCCGGCGGAATTTGAAATTCCGGAGCCGATTGCATCTGGTGACATTTCGCTCGGGATCACGGGTGCGGAGGTTGGTAAGGTACTGTATGTATCGGAGGTGGACGCATCAGGGGCGCCGAAAAAGTGGGGCGTCAAGGATGACGAGACAGCCGAGGACGGAAACGGGGTGTCGTACTGATGGCGAACAAACTGTATGAAGAGTCCGACATCCAGGCGGCAGCCGACGCGATCCGGGAAAAGAACGGGCTGACGGATACATACAAGGTTTCCGAATTTGCAGGTGCGATACGGTCGATATCGTCCGGCATTTCGTCTGGTGCAAGGGTTTATACAACAGAAGTAACGCTTGATGAACAATCTTCGGAAATACCGGTTACACACAATTTAGGATCGACGGATATCCTGCTTGCGGCGGCGTATCTTGCGGAAGACTGCGTTGAAAAGCTCGTATATAAGGACAATATTGCAAATGTTTATATACTGACACAATTTGCAGGAAAAACAAGTAATAACGGAACATTAAAAGAAAATATCAGACTTTCGAGTTATTGGTATGCTTCTTCAGACGGAGAAAGTTCCTATATGATGTCCAGTGTTTCGACTGGTAATGTACCGACTATAACGGACGAAAACAATATTACGATTAAAAGTTATACTGGATCGTATATGTATCCGGCAGGATTGAAGATCGGAATTATTGTTGTGGCGATATGAGAGGGAAACATGGCGGCGTTTATATTGGGAACCGTATTCGGTTCCGTTATCACAATTATTACAATCTGTATTTTTTCTATCAACAAAGAGGACGAATGAATCACATAGCAACAATCGCCGGGTATGTAACGGCAATTTCGGCAGGGGTTACGCTCATTATCGGAATCGTGTACAAGGTACACTGTATCATCGAGGCGTTCCGGTGCCTTTTGCGCACGAACATGCTGCATACCTACTACACAAACAAAGAAACAAAGAGCATCCGCCAGTATGAGCTTCAGAACTTCGAGCTTAATTACAAGGCCTACAAGGCGCTCGGCGGAAACTCTTTTATCGACGATATCAGAAAAACGGTTATCACATGGGAGGTCTTATCATGAAAAACGTATTTACAAAAGAATGGCTTTATGCTGCAGCAATCCGCGCGCTGAAAACAGTCGCGCAGACGGCTATTGCAACAATCGGAACATCCGCCGTGCTCGGCGAAGTAAACTGGATCGCGGTCGCTTCCGCATCGGTGCTTGCCGGGATTCTGTCAATCCTGACATCCGTCGCAGGACTGCCGGAGGTGAACGACAAATGAAACGCGGCATTGACGTATCGGTGTTCCAATCAGGCATCAATTGGGAAAAGGTACGGGCATCCGGTGTAGATTTTGCCATGATCAAGGCAACACAGGGACGGAGCGAACAGAATGCATCTCTGCGCCTGTTCACGGACAGCTTTTTTATCAGGAATATGATCGGCGCGCAGAAAAGCGGAATCCGTATAGGCGTATACCATTTTCTGACCGCACAGACGGTCACAGAAGCGATTGAAGAAGCGGACTATTATCTATCAGCCATAACTCCTTACAAGAGCGCTGTGAGCCTGTACGCAGCCGTGGACGTGGAATCGAAATATCTTCCCGATGATAAAAGCATGCTTACTATGATTATCAACGCGTTCTGCAAACGCGTGCAGAGCGCCGGATATACACCGATGGTGTATACCAATCCAGACTTTCTGAAGAACAGGATCGGGGATATCAGCGTGTGGCCGCTGTGGCTTGCGTTGTGGAGGGATAAAAAGTATGTTCCGTCCAAAACGGATTATCCGAATATCCGTATCTGGCAATGGGGATCGGAAGCCGTCGACGGGATCGGCGGATATGTAGACGCAAACTATGAAATCCAGGAAAAAACCGAACAGGCGGAAGCTGTAGAACAAAAGAATGAAGAGGAGAAGACAGACATGGAAAAGAACGAAATTGTTTCAGAATGGGCAAAGGACGCGATGGACTGGGCTGTGAAAATGGGATTCATCAAGGGCGACGAAAACGGGAACCTGATGCCGAAAGACCCTATCACAAGAGAACAGTTCTGTGTTGTGCTCAAACGCATTATGCAGCATATTTCCGGTATGTGATATGGCATATACGGATTTGCTTCGGACGAATGAAGGACTTCCGTCCATTCCCGATCTCACTGACATGACAGAGGAACAGAAAATATCCGCACTGTATCAGCAGAACAAGGAAATGCGCGATTATATCGTCAGGCTGAAGGAGCAGATCGGATATGAAATCAAGCGCATTTCAGCGGACAAGGAGGGATAGGATATGGCGCGCGGTTATACCGGGAATACATCATTCGGCGGATATGACGCAAGGCGCGCAGCCGGTGACGGAGCGTGCGCGGATATGCAGAACATGTCCGCGCGGTTCCTTCCCGCAATGGCTGCACGCGGGAAGCGCAGATATTACGGGTACGGGTATGACAATCTGCAGGGGATCTATTTCGGGGATCGGATCTATCACATTGCGGATAATATTTTTTACGACGACTACACGGAAGTATGCCGGGTGGACGACGGGGAAAAGAACATGTGCGTGCTTGGGGACATCCTCTATATTTACCCAGACAAAATCATATACGATACAAAGAAAAAGACACTGCGCGATCTTGACGATGCAACAATCGATTTTACGGACAGTTCCTCAACCAGAACATTCAGATTTGAATACAGTGAAGAAGACCCGACAACAGGCGTGTCAGGCTACTATAACTGTATTCATCAGAATTATGTCGAACCGCTTTTCAAAAAGGGAGACATTGTAGAAGTAAAAGCCGGAGCAACGAAGGTTACGGCAAGCATACTCAATATCGTCCGGTTGGATAATGCGAATTATCCAGGATACAACGACGGATGGTATATTTTCTTTTCGGACTATGCACTCAAGGATATATACGGAAACTATTCGACATCATATATAGACATTTATGCATCTATCCGTTATCCTGTTCCGGACATGGATTTTGTTTTTGCTTCCGACAATCGTCTGTGGGGCGCGAAGGGACGAGAAATATACGCATCGGCGCTCGGTCAGGGGGATGTATGGATGGACTATGACGTGCTTTCGACATCCTCATGGGCGGCGACAACCGGGAGCGGCGACAGCATAACGGCATGTGTCGATTTCAACGGGATGCCCGTATTTTTCACGGAAAACGCAATTTACAAGATATACGGAGATACGCCTTCGGATTTTGCATATGTCAGATCAAGCGCACTCGGCGTACGGAGTGGCGAGCATAAGAGCCTTTGCGCCGCTGGAGCATATCTCTTTTATCTTTCAAAAGCAGGAATCTGTGCCTATACGGGCGGGGTTCCGGAAATCATATCAAGGCCGCTCGGAGAGAGGATGATCAAAAACGGCGTTTCCGGTTCGGACGGGGTATATTATTACATATCCTGTACGGACGGGGAAAGAACGTCTCTTTTCTGCTTCGATATCGCACGTTCCGTCTGGATCAGGGAGGACGACACGCGCGCACAGTATATCGGTATGGACGGAATCAGCCTTGTGTGTATCGACGATGAAGGAAATCTGTTTGAGATCGGAGATGTACCGGAATACGAAACAGGGGAGACCGAAAAAACGGTAAACTGGTACCTTGAGACGAACGACATTAACGACGGAACCGTAGAAAGAAAGCACGCGAACCGTCTTATGATGCGGTATGAATCCGAGGAAGGAACGTCAGGTTCCGTTCTCGTTTCGTTTGACGGCGGCGCTTTCACGGAGGTCGGTCGGATCATCGATACGGACGGACGCGTCATTACTGGTATCTATCCGCTTCCTTCCGTCCGGTATGACAATATGCGCATCCGCGCGGAGGGATGCGGGAACATCATTATATATGCGTTGATCCGCGACGCGAGAACGGCCGGAGAAAAGCCGGAAGGGGACAGAAATGTATACGTATGACGACTATCTGAAGAAAAAAAGCGAATACGGATTTGATGACGGAAGCATCTCTGATGCGGACGAGCAGCTTGCACAGAGCAATCCGGATGCGGGCATATCGCTTCTCACGTACAAGAACGACTGGAACACGGCGACGAATGATTCCGCAAAAGCTTTTGCGCATGCAGGTGCAGAATCGATCCGCAAGCAGTACGGCGGTTATTCCGGCGGTGATTCCGGCGGTTCGTTTGCGCTGACGGAGCCGGACAAGACCTATCAGCAGCAGTATGACGATCTCATTGATTCCTATTTGCAGAACATGCAGAAATCCTTTTCGTATGATCCGAACACGGACCCGAACACGAAATATTATACAGAAGCATACCGAAGAGAGGGAGAACGCGCGGCGAAGGACACGCTCGGAGCACTGGCACAGAATACGGGCGGAATTGCTTCCTCATATGCGGCGGCGGCCGCACAGCAGGCAAGCAACTATTACGCGCAGCAGCTGGCGGATAAGTATCCGGAACTGTATCAGCAGGCATACGAACAGTTCCTGTCGGAATACAGCCGTCAGAGTGATCTTCTCGGACAGGCGCGCAATCTTGAAAACGATGCGTACACGCGGTATATCGATGAGCTGAATTACGATTATCAGAAACGGCAGGATGATCTTGCACTGACACAGCAGAAGCTTGAAAACGAATGGTACGAGGCGCAGCAGAAGGCGAACATGGAATATCAGCTGAAAGCGCTCGACGCGGAGGAGCGTCAGTCGGCTGCGGAGCTTGCCTATAAGTACGCAAGTTTGATTGAAAGCGGACGGCAGGCGGATTCCGAAACGGCTTACAAGTACGCGGCGCTGTCGAACGATGCAAAGCAGTTCGTCGATACGCTTGCATATCAGCTTGCAATAGCCGGAGCGGAATACGGAGATTATGCAGGGCTTGAAGCGCTCGGAATCGATACGACGGCTATCAAGGCGCAGATTGATGAGGAATCTGATAATCAAAGCAAATTGACAAGAGAAGAACAAATGCTTGAAGAATTAAATAAGATAAATAACGGAGAAATAAATGTAACCGATATCATTGAAAAGCAAAGAAGAGGAGAAGACCTTACCGGAACAGAAAAATATGTTCTTGAAAAATATATGAATACGATACATTCATGATTAGGAGAATCATATGGCACTCAAACTATCAGATATCGGACTGTACGAAAAAAAAGAAAGCGAAAATAGAGTAACGCCTGTCGTTCTTCCGACGTTTGAGGAAAACGAAGCGATCAGAAAACGCCTTGAGAGCATGGGGCTTTTACAAAGCGATGCGTCCGATCTGATTGCGGAGAAAAACAGATCCGCTTTATCAACAGGAAACGAAAGCGGACATGGCGGCATGTACAAACAGGACGGCGAAATCGGAAAAAACATAACCGACAGACGGATATCGGATATACGGAAACAGGCGGAACAGCAGCAGATGCGTTCCGCTGTCAAGGCGTATACAGAGCGAGAGGGAAACATACCGGATATCGCTCCGGGGCAGTCTGTTCCGACGTCAAAGGCACCGCTTCCGGAAATCAATCAGACGGAGAAAAACAGAGGGCTCTATTTTATGCAGAATGCCGGGGCGGGTTTCCTGTCCGGCGCAACATCTTACGCATACGGTATCGAAAACGCACTTGCGGATATCGGAACGGGAGGTAAACGCGGAGAGGAGATCAACCGGATTGAGCGGTATCTGTCCGAAAACGAAAACGAGAGGAATACACTTTTTCTGTCCGCATCCTACGATGAAGACCGCGCCGTCATGAAAATAGCCGAATCGGCAGGCGTACCACAGGAAACGGTACGGGCATACAAAAAGCTTGAGCTTCCGACCTTTGAGAGACAGAACGCGGAAGCGTGGGCGAACGAAAACGATCTGAATACAGCAGAAAAATTCCTGCTCGGAGAAGCCGCGTTTCAGATCGGGCAGAACATTCCGAATATGGTGATAATGAAGGCGCTTCCGCTCGGAGAGCCGAAAACGCTTGTCGACACCGCGCAGAAAGGCATACAGGCGGCATACAAGGCCGGGAATCTGAATCTGAAAACAGTCTCGAAGTCGATTGCGGACGGCGTTGTCAACGCGGTAAAAAGCCTTCCGCACGAGGCGATTCTCATGGGAAACACATTCGGGAATACGTTTTTCGAAAACCAGAAGGATTACGGAGACGAAAAACGAATCCTTGAAAATTTCATCAATTCGGCCGGAAACGCATTCGTAGAAGGGTTCACGGAAAATCTAGGCGGTTTTACGGACATTGCGTCGGTTGCAGGCGTTCTGGATTCAAGGACAGGCTCGACGGCGATGACGCTTGTCAAGACGCTTATGAAAGCGGCGTTCAATATGGCCGAAGAGGGCGCCGAGGAGGTCGTCAACGTACCGCTTTCCGGCATCGTCGATAAGCTGACATTCGAGCCGGATAAAAAATGGTTCGGTGACGACGGCATTTTCGATACGTCGGAAATGATACGATCCGGCGTGTCGGGCGCTCTCGTCGGTGGACTGATGGGTGCATTCGGAACCGTCGTGGCGGTTGCGGATGCGGTATCGCCCGCGACAAAGGGTGTAAGCGATAACGTTTATGCAATCAACGCGTTTGCCGAAAATATGAATCCGGCCGACATCCGAGCGGCGGCGGAAACACTGAACCGCGTTTCGGAAAAGCTTGGGGACGGTACGACTATTAACGCAAAGACTGCAACAACGGAGGACATCAGAAACAGAAGCGCGGAGCTGCTCGATACGATCCGGGAACGCGCGGAGATGTATAAGAGAGGCGAAACCGACGTCACTGAGACCGCACAGCGCGCGGAAAACAAAAAAACGAAAACAAACCAGATCGACACGGAAACGGAGCGCACAGGGCGCGAGAACGGCGCAAACGAGGATTCCATACAGACAGCGAAAAACATTTCTGATGCAATCGGGATTCCGGTTCGGTTCTATACGGCACCGGGCGGAGAGGGCATCATGGAAAACGGGTATTACAGGGACGGAGTAATTTATGTAAACGCTAAGTCAGATACGGCAACCGCGCAGATTCTATCCCATGAGCTGACACATGCAATCGGTGATTCGGAGGAATACAGCCAACTCGAAACCATGATACTCCGGAAAATGAAAGCAGACGGTACATATGAAACGATCATGCGGCGCAACCAGAATCTGTATGCAGACGGAAAAATATACGGGAGAACAGCCGCACAGATACGGGCGGAGGTAACAGCCGAATATGTTTCGAAAAATCTGCTCACGGACGAGCAGAGCATCACATCCCTTGTGCACGAAAACAGATCCATCGGTCAGAAAATCCGATCTTTTTTGGATAGCATTCTTGCGAAGCTCGGAAACAAGGCGGCAAAGGAACGGAAATTCATCACAGATGCGCGGAACCTTTACGCAAAGGCGCTCGGAGAAAAGCAGTTTGCATACAGAGAGGATGCGCAATATTCGATTGATGAGGATGTGCGTGAGGAGAAGGAGAAAAACCCGCTTGACGAAATCGAGGTTGACGAAAACGGAAACGTAATCGAAAAACAGGAAAGACGGAGATTGTCGGATGTTGTACCTATGATGGAAACAAAAGGAGAGGTTGACGACACAGGTGCTGAAAACACTATTCCGAATGTAAAAAGAACCAAACCGAAAACGATGGCAGGATATCGGGAGCAGCAGAAATCGGCAGAACGGGAAAAACGGAACGTCAAGCGACAGGCGGAAATGCAGGCGTTTTCAGAGGAGTACAAGGAAAATGCCGGGATTCCGGAAAACATGGACGAGACGGTTTCGGACGATATCAGGAATAACGAGGATTATGCATCCGTAACTGGCGAGCTTCCGAAAAACGCAACGGAAACCGAACGGGATATGTACTACAGCCTTTATAAGGAATACGGGGACAAGCAGCGCGCTTTCAACGCAATCAAAGGGGCTGCCGTCAACCGAATCAAAGACGAGTTCGGGTTGAGACGGGACGTAACCGGATCCGTGATGGAGACAATGAAAAAGGAGGGAGGGAACAAAACAGCTGACCCGGAGAGGCAGAACGCTCTTGACAACGCGCTTTCCGAATGGGAGAATCCGCGTCTTTTTGAAACCGAAACGGGAAACGGTTCCGAAACCGGAATACCGGGTCCAACCGATGCAGAGGAAGCCGGCGTTTATTCCGCGCTGATCGCGGAAGGAAAGACACCGGAGGAAGCGAAACGGATTCTTACACAGAATTACGAAATGCGCAGACGGGAAGCTCTTAATGCCAAGACTGCCATGAGAAAGCTCGGATATCGGATATCAGGCGCCGTCGCGGATAATTACTTTGATGCAAAGGGAATCATAGACGCGAATCACGCAGCGGAAGATATCCGGAAACGGATCAATCAGTATATCAAGCAGTTCGGTATACCCGAGGAAATCGATACGAAGGCATTAGCAATTGCAAGAGGGAAATACAAACTCGAAGAAACAGACCAGAAAAGCGAATTTTATAACCACATATCAATGCTCGCAAAGATGCACCGCGATCTTGACACAATGATGATGGCGGGAATCAGAGGCAGCAATAAGTCCGTCTTGAACACGATTAAAACAAATCTCGATCAGATATTTTCGGATTTCAAATGGGATTCCATAAAGACAAAGGGATCGAAAACGCTTGAACTGAATCTTTCCAATCCTGAAAACGTCATGACACGGTTTTTCGGCGATACGGAGCTTGCACGGGAGCTGACCGATACCTTTATCAAACCGGTCATAGATAACTCCGCATCCGCGAGACGGCAGACTAACAGACAGATGGAACGCATCATGAAGCATAAGCTGACGAAAACCGAAAGCGCACTTGCGCAGATCGTCGCGGAATATGCTTTGGATAACGGAGAAGAAAAGCCTGTTGTTACACGGGATATGCTTACCGCCCTTATGAGAGGGGAGGAAGGAGCGGTAGAGGAGATTATTTCCGCCGTTTCGAAATCGGACGGAACAGAGCTGCTTGACGAATTGCGCGCAAAAAGAAGCGAGGAAGCGGTTAAACGCGTTGACCGTGAAATTGCTCGGATGCGGAAATCCCTTGAAGAAACAACCAAGGAACTGAATAAAACAACCAGAAAATCCTATCAGGAGCAGCACAACGGAAGTCCGAAATACGATCCTGAAGGAAACGAATATTACGAAGTGTGGCGCGAATCCGCTAAACAGAGGAAAAATGCTCTGGAAAGTGCGATTCGGGAAAAGGAATTCGAGAGGAAAACACTCGACGAGCAGGCAAAGGATTACAGAAAAATCGCAAAAGCAGAACGGATCAGGAAAGCAAATGACGAGGAGGCATATGTTTCACTTAGATCCACGCTGCAATCCATTGCTTCAAATGCCGTTCTGAACGCAAAGAAAAAAAAGAATTATTCCGTCGATGCGGTCATTCGGAAGGCGGAAGCGGCGGCGAAGGACTACAGAGACATGCTCAACGATCTCTATGACGCAATCAATGAGGTGTCCGTCATTCACGGACGCGGCGAAATCCGTTTCCGGAAAAACTATATGCCGCACAGGCAGCCGGAAAAAGCGATGAACGCATGGGAACAGATCATGAAAACGGCAGGATTTGACGAAGTGACTGACCTTCCGGCGTCCATTGCGGGTTTGACGGCTGATTTCAGACCGTTTAGAAAATGGCTTTCCTTTGCACAGCGCAGAATGGGAACGGAAACCGTATATGATGCTGCCGCCAATATGGAGCGGTATCTGTACGCGGCAAACGAAGCCATATACCATATCGACGATATCATGAAGCTGCGAACTCTTGAAAGCTATATCCGAGACAAATTCGATAAAGCATCACAGGACAGACGCGCGGATATGCTGGATGATCTGACGGATACGGGAGAGGATGCAATATCCATTAACGAAAAGGACAGACAGTTAAGGGAAGCATCACAGGATTACGGTCCTCTTGTCACATGGCTGAAGAATTACACCGACGATCTCGCCGGAAAGCAGATTCTGTCACGCGATCAGGAAAACACAATCGGGAGAACCACACTGCGAAAGGCAGGCGCACTGATCAGGTGGTCGAACCGTACCATGATGACGTTCAATGTTGCATCCTCGCTCCGGCAGCTTTCCCAGATTCCGAATGTCATAGCGGAAACGGGAAAGCATGCGTTTTCGGCGCCTATGCTTGTATTCAATCCGAACAACGATCTGGAGCAGCGGTATCGGATTTCTGAAAAGTCGACGTTTCTTGCAGAGAAAACGAAAATGCAGCGCACAACTTACGAAAAGGACATTGCGGCGTCAGGGTCAGAGCGGATTGTAAAAGCCGCAGACATAGCGGTCGACCTTGCGGAAAAAACATGGGAACAGACGGATATCTTCATGTCAAAATTCGCTGTCTATTCATTCTTTCAGCAGGGAATCGATAACGGAATGAACGAAGCGGAAGCAATGCGGTATGCAGACAGCAAGGCACGATCGATTCTTGCATCCAGACTGCGCGGCGCATCACCTCTTGTTTTCCGGTCGAAAAACGTTATCATACAGCTTATGACGCTGTTCCAGCGTGAAACGCTTGCACAGTGGGAGAATATCTCGAAAACGCTTCCGGAGGAGTGGAAGCGGATCGAACAGACGAAAGGGAAGAAAGCGGCCGCGGAAACGATTGCAAAGTTTGCGGCAAGTCAGGCGGCAGCCGCATGGATTGCAAACAACATTTTTTCGGCGCTCGGTCTCGGAACGGTCTCCATGTTCGATATCTTAGGCCTTCTGTTCGGCAATTTCATAACGGGAGCATCCGGCGTTCTGAACGGAATCTTAGTAAACGTCATCAAGAAGTTCGTCCGAGACCGTGATGAGGACGAGGAAAACGACATGACACTTCTGGAAGCGATCGTAGCAGGCGCAAAATCGTATGGGAAAACCGTATCGGAATTTATCGACGATGTACCGTTCGGTTCTTCCATTTTAGCCGCAGCACGTGCATTCGGAGCTGACGTAGATTCAAGACTTCCCGTGAACCTTCCGAGCGTTTCTAACGCGATAAAAGCAGGAGGCGATATTTCGGCAATCGATTCTCTTGCCAAGGATAAAAGGAAAGAGACTGATCCGGAGATGATTGCCCAGATCGAGGCGGCACAGAAGGACGAGGAAGCGCAGCTTTTCTACCATCTGATGCAGCAGGCGCTTGACATTATGTCCGTTACTGTGACCGGAGGCAATCAGTTACGAAAGACACTGAACGGCGTGCTTTCTATTCTTCAGGCGGGAGACTATACGGACGGTTATAAGCAGGGACAGCTGAAATACACCGTGACGGGAGCAGATACCGTCCGTGCGCTGCTGTTCGGTAAGTCCGGAACGCTTTCACAGCAGAAATGGGTCAATCAGAATTTCGATACGCTGAAAAAAAAGCAGACGGAAGCCTATCAGGCACTGACGGATGCGGGAGTTAAGCCGTCAACGGCATACGAGATCGCGGTCGGTATTTCGGATGTGGAGAAAAGAGAAAACGAAACGCTAGCCATTGCACAGGCCGCGTACATAGACGGATTAACGGAGCTTGATGATGAGCAAAAAGCAGAGCTTTATTATGAATACGTCGCTACGGACAGACAGAAAAATACAGTCGACAGCGCTGTCGAGGCTGGAGCTGATTATGCGGAGGCGGTCAATACCGTCCGGAATATACGGGAGGCGGACAGGAATTTTGAAAAAATAGATCTGTTGCTTGCAACCGATATGGATGCAGACGCAATGCGGGCTGTCTACGAGGGCATGATCGCAACCAAGGAAACAGATGACGACGGAAACTTCATCGGTTATACCGACGATGACAAAGTGAACGCGATACTCGGTTACGGCATGACTTACAAGGAATTTCTGAAAATCAGATCGGAAAACGCTAGACTGAACGCAGACGACAGCATTACGGCGGCGCAGCGGTCAACGCGGTTCCTTGCATGGCTTTCGGAGATGGGATACAGCGATGACAGAATCATGCAGATCGGAGATACGTTCCCGTTTGCGACAGGTTTTACAGTCGACCCGAAAACGTATAAGAAACTCATCGCAAACGGGCTTGACGCACAATCAGCCGTTGCCGTGACCGATGCGCTGATGGGAGCGAAATCGAGCGCGGATAAGATCGCCGCGATATGGGAAACGACGCTTTCCGGGAAGACACTGGATACCGCCATAAAAACCGTTCTTACGGACGGCGCATATGAGAGGTATCATACAGCAATCGACGCAGGTGTTGACGTAGATATCTATCTATGGGTGCTCAATAACGCCGATACAAACCAGGACGGCTATATATCAAACGAGGAGCGGGAAAGCGCAATCAATCGTCTGCTGCTCGGAAAGGGACAGGCAAGCGCGCTATGGATCGCAACGGGCGGCAGTCAGTCGTCAAATCCATACAAGGCGCAGAAGATATCGAAAAGTTCCTTCTCCGTTCCGAGCATCGGGATAGGAAGCATAGGACTGAAAAAGATAGGAATCTGAATATGAAAAAAACGACAGTACAAGTACAGTCGCCGGAGGGGCGTGCGCTTGCTCTGGCAACGAAGGAAATCAAGCGATTGAACGGACTA
Organism: Eubacteriales bacterium; assembly: GCA_051867855.1. GTDB lineage: Bacteria > Bacillota > Clostridia > Oscillospirales > CAG-272 > HGM12713. The sequence goes on along the minus strand of JBJDZF010000378.1, from coordinate 27,703 downwards.
TACAGGATGTGGAGACGTGTTTCCGTCTGTCTGTGCGTCCTGTATATGATCCTGACATTGCTGCAGGGATATGCATATGCAAGAAATCCGCATCCGGACGATGCGGAACAGAGGGAAAGCGGAATTGCCGCGGAGGAAATGACGGCATACACCTGTCATGTCGATAACGCGGTGATTGCCGTACAAAACGAACGGATACGGAAATACGGGAGGAGGCGACAGCGTGCTGCCCCGTGAAACGGTCGTGCGGGCACTGAAAACGCCGTATAAACGCGTGCTTGATTTCGCGTTTACATATGTGTCTCTGTCAAAGTCCGAGGAAACATGCATCAGATGCGTGATCATTGATGGTATGACGGAGGAGGAAGCGGCGGAGGCGCTCGGATACAGACGGGATTATGTCGCAAAACATAAGGCAAGAGGAATCAAGAAGCTGCAGCAGGCATGGGAGGGGTGTGAGGTTCTTCCGATTCTGACAGATTACAAATAAACAACAAAAAAAAGACATTCCGTCCATGGCGGGATGCCTTTTTTTGTGATATAATCTTAATACCGGTAAGAAGTGCGCACAAACAAGTGATACGGAGGTTAAAAACTATGGCAACAGTAGAAGGTGCAAATGCAAAGGGCAACGCAGGAATCGCACTCGGATCGACAGCAGTCGGCATTGAGGTTCTGAGAGCGCTCACAAACGGCGGGCTGGGTAATATTCTCGGAGGAAACGCGAACAACGGAGCGGCAACAGCGGCGGCAGCTTCCGCGGCAATCGCAGCTATGGCGGGCGCCGTAAGAAGCGGTGATTGCGGATGTTCCGAAAACCATGTCGTGAATCGGTACGAGCTTGGTCTTCAGCAGTCCAATGCGGCAAAGGATTCCGAAATCGCGCTTCTCCGAGCCAATATCTACGGCGACCAGAAACTTGTCGAAGTATACAAGTATATCGACGGCGAGCTGAAGGATATCCGCGGTACGCTCGGCGAACAGGCAGTCATGAATCAGAAAACGTCCGATTCCTTCGATATGGTTCGAAACGACATGATATGCTGCAAGAACGAGCTCTATCAGGCAATCAACCGGGAACGCGACGAGAGATGCTGCGGCGACAACACCATCGTCAATTACGTCAACGCAACGTTTTATCCCAAGATGGTTGCGGACGTTACGACCGGTACGACCACAAGCGCGCAGACGCTCTATAATCCGATCAGAAACTGCGGCAACTGCTGCGGAAATAACTGAATGAGGTGATGTGATATGACGGTAACGGTTCAGCAGATCATGACAGGAATCGGAAATTATTTTGATTCCGAGATCGCACAGCAGATGCAGGGACTGCAGAAATGGATCGCGCGTGCCGCCGTGACAACCGCCGCGGCAAAGGTGCCTGATATGATCGAGCAGTATAAGACGTATCTGCAGAAAGCGGATATCATGACGGAGAACGGCATGATCGAAGCGGACAAGCTGCGCGATCTGTTCCTTGAACAGGCGCGCGCAACAGGACCCGCGCGAGAAACGTTCCCGATTGTGGGACCGATCACATTTACGGAGCATGATATAGAATCCATATACCGTCATATCACGGGAGGATGATTGTATGATGAAGCATGTTTATAAGTCCATTGTGAAAACGATGGAGGACAACGCAAAGGACGCACGGATGCAGATTGCATATGCGGAGGACGCAGAAGAAGCGGGAGATCACGAGCTTTCCGCAATGCACAAGCAGGAAGCGGAAGAACGCATACACGATATGAAACGCTGGTGTGAAACCGCGCGGGAGAAATTCGGGAATATCGAACTCGGAGAAATCTTAATCGATCATTTCCAAGCGCAGACGGAAGAGCTGGAACGACATATCCGCCGCCTTTAAGCAGCCGGAACACAAAGGGATCACCGTTTTCAGCGGTGCTTCTCTTTTTTTCGGATGTGGAAAAACGGAAAACGAAAAATTTTCCCGTTTTCCATATAATCTATCTATCTATCTTTTTATATATATTTTATATTCTTTTAATATAATAAATGGATAGAAAAACGAACTTCCCACCACGATGTTCCGAACTTCACACTTCGATATTCCGAACTTCCCACCACGAGATTCCGAACTTCCCACTTCGAAATATTTTCTTCCACAGATAATAAACACGATTTCAACAGGATTTCCACAGAACGAACCGAACTTCCCACCACAATATTCCGAACTTCCCACCACAATATTCCGAACTTCCCACCTCAATATTTCTGATAAAAATGCATTTCATCAGGGGAAAACGGAACATCACACCAAAAGGTTGACAAAGGTGTTGAAATGTGGTATAATCAGAGAGGTGAGGTGATGGGCTTTATGAAAACAATACGCGAACACGCGATTGTGACCAAGCGAAATGTGCTGAACGAAGTCAGAGAAACGAAGATGACGCTGCAGGAGCTTCGCTTCTTCTCGATTTACCTGTCAAAAATCAATATCATGGATGAGGAAACGCGGTCGCAGGAATTCGCGCTTGCCGATTTTCAGCGCATTATGGAGCTGAAAAAGATCAATTTAGCACAGCTTAAGGAAACAACCGCAAGGCTTGTCTCACGCCTTATAACGGTTGATACAAGCGACGGCGGGTATGAGCAGTTCCATCTGTTCGACCGCTGCCGGTGCGAGCATCGGCCGGACGGCTGGTATATCACATTCCGCGCGCATGAGGACGCTATGCCGCTTCTGTTCCGGTTCAAACGAGAATATTTCCGCTACGAGCTGTGGAACGCACTCCGGCTTGAATCGAAAAACCAGCTGCGCATGTATGAAATTCTGAAGCAGTATGAAAAACTTGGTGAGCGGCGCTTCACGCTGCCGGAAATACGGTCTCTGCTCGGAATCGAGCCGGGAACCTATGACCGATTCGACCGGTTCAAAGCGTGCGTATTGGACGCATGCCAGACGGCGCTTGCGGAAAACACGGATATCAGGTATACCTATACGCTTGAAAAGCACGGGCGCGGAGGACGCGTCACGGCGGTCGTATTCCGGATCATGAAAAACGATGCATTTTCCGATCCGCTGTCTCTGCGTGCGTATATGGATATGCAGAAAACGGACGGGGACGGATGCGTCGATATCACGGAATTCGAGGAGGTCGCGCATACCTACGAGGACGAAACGCTTGAGTTTTTAGCGGACGCCTGCGACAGAGAGTTTGATGAAAGCGAAATGCGGTATCTCTATGACCTTGTGAAAGCAGTTCCTGACGATACGGTCGGAACACGGTTTGACGATCCGGACATATGCCGATATCATTATCTCAAGCGGAAATACGATGAGATGCAGACGAGGGATGTACATACAAGCCGGTACAGGTATTTCTGCAAGATGCTTGCATCTGACGGGAGCGGAGGCGGGAAAAGATGAAAACGATACGGCAGCTTGCGGGTGAAATGGGGATATCCAGACAGGCGCTTTATAAGCGCGTGCTGAAACTTCCGCGTGAAACCTTTTTCACGGCGGAGGATAAGACCATCTACCTGACAGAAGAAGCGGAGAAAATATTGGTTTCGGAAAACGATGAAAAAAAGAGAAAAAAAGAGGTGAAACCGGTTTCCACTGAAACCATAGATGAAACCGAAAAAACCGGATATGACGGGGCCAATTCTGAAACCGGAACGGGGGAAACTTTTTCCGGGTTGTCAGAAGAAGAAAAAACAGGTGAAACCGAAGGTGAAAAAGTTGTCAGCGGAAACCGAGGAATTTCAGGTTTCATGGCGGAAATGGAGCGTGAAACCGAAGCGATGAAGCTGAAACTTTCGGCTGCAACCGAAACAATACGGATCCTGTCGGTTTCGGAGGAAGAGCTTCGCGGAACGTGCGCGTTTCTGAAACGGCAGATTGAGGAAAAAGACGAGCAGATCAAATCATTGCTATCACAGAATGCAAACCTGACGCAGGCGCTGTCAGATGCAATGGACAGCACGAAGGGCGCACAGGCCTTACACGCAAACGATATCATGCGGATAGAAGCCGCGGAAACCAAGGAGCCGGAAAAAAAGAAACGGAAGATGTGGATCTTCGGAAAATAAAAAAAGAGACCGGAAACTGTCTCTTTTTCATTATAAATACTGTATAGAAATAAGACACGGAAACAGGAAATCGTCTTACAGACTTCGACCGTTTCCGACTTTTCGGAACGGATGGTATCGGAAAAATAATAAGCGGTTCCGTTTCCGTCTTAATTGGTTATTGAAAAATTCCTGGAAATATGATAATATATAAATGAATTATAATAAGGGTTTATTCGGTTTTATCAAGATATGTATTATAATCGATAAATAAAACCCCATACATTGGTAAAATATATAAACAAAAACATGAATAAAAGGATTCTGTACAATAATCCGTGAACTTATCGCAATACCGAAGCGAGAGATATGACATAGGCAAAAATAAGATAAAAAATAAAATGAGAGATAATCCAAAACCGAAATTCTTTTTTTTGTTCATCAAGCGAAGCAATACGGAAATTGTAAAGCACATTAAGCCAAGCGGTATCATGATAATGAAATCGGTGAAAATATACCAATAAGCAATGAAATATAATATAAATCCTATCAGGTGTTGGATGAAATAAATCGCAAAAAGGTTTTTCAAGAAGCTGTGCGTTACCTTATTTCTTGCTTTCATATGATAATATTCATTGATTTCTCTGTAATCGTAGTATCTATAGATACAGATCAATGAGGCTACCTGACAAGCATAACAGATCGTAATAACAAAATCGGAAAAATCCATTTCTTCAATCATTTCAATACACCTCTTTTATATTGAATTATATCATAATCCGGAACAAAAATCAACAGAATAATTGAAAAACAATAAAAAATGATGTATAATAGTAGTGAAAGGAGTGATATCATGTCAGAGTTGGTTGGATTCATGTATTCGGTAATCATTATACTCATTATAACAGCTGTCGTTTTCTTCGTGCTTTATTTCGATAAAAGAGAAGAGGTGCTGAAACTGAAAAAGGAAAACGAAGATTTATATTTTGAGAAAATCAGAGAAGCAAAAGAGCACGAAAAGGAAAAGAAATCCATGATCGAAAGACACGGAATAGAAATGAATCGGACGATAAATTCCGTACATGACCGTGTCAGGGAAATCATGAAGGAAAACGAAATCAAGAAGCTTCAGGAAGATCACTGCAGCATCGACCTTGAAATCCAAAGCAGCGGCATTGAAAACGCAAAAATCGTCAGTACATACATATTCGAACTGAAGAAAAGATGCAAAGAAAAAGAAATCGAAATCGCTGTACTTGAAGAAGAAAATCAGGAGCTTGAAAACAGAATCAGAAACTTAAAGCAAAATATGCGTTGACAAAACCGTTTTCCTATGGTATAATATTAGAAAAAAGAACAAACGTTCTTAAACATAGGAGGAAAAACAGATGGGCGGAAAAAAGAATGAGGGGGAAGAAATGAAACGATTGCAGATGCTGATTGAAATCATGGACATGATCCGAAGATCAAGCTATACAGAGATTGTTCGGATTCATACGATTCTGAAAGCATGGCAATAGAGAAATGACAAAAAAAGAAACGATGGTTTTTATTCCATCGTTTCTTTTTTTTTGCCTTCGGAAGAATTAAGGATCGCTGCTTTTCCTGATCTGCTCCTGCGCATCGAGCAGAGCATGTGCGGCCTCGTCCAGCTTCTTCCATCCGTCTTCATCCAGCTCGGATAAAAGGGTTATCAATGCATGTTTGAACGATCCTTCCTCCTTCATCGCTTCTCCTACGAATCGCGCAATCTGTTCTTCGCGCGATATATCGGCGTGCATGCTTCCTTGTCCGGTTTCGAGCCATTCCGGATTTATACCGTATACAACGCAAAGATGATCGATGAAAATTTCAGACGGCTTGACAAGAGAAAGCTCGTATGTTTTGATGACATTTCTGCTTACCCCGAGAGACTTCCCGAATTCAGTTTGATTCAATCCGTTATCTTTACGAACTTTCTTGATCCTTTCTTCGATGCCCATATAACCACCTCCTTACTTCAAAACATATTATATCATAAAAATCTTCGGCTGTCAATGGAATTGTGAGTACAAAAAATAAAAAATAAATTTATAAAAGTGGTTGACATAGTACAATTAATGTGATATAATTAGTACGAACAAGTACATAAGAAATTCGTAAAATGTGCTTGCAAAACTAAACTTGAAATCATTTTACAGTGAATTTCATTTCGAAAATTGGTTTTCCTTTTTTGCTATTACCATAGTAAACCTTTATATCTTTTTCACCTGTATATGTTCTTGTTCCAACCTTCCAATACCATTTAACCATACCGGTGCTATCTGATGTGGCCAATCCGAGACCACTTGCCTTTGATTCTTTTTGATAGATCACAACAAGGTAATAATCCGTATTCGGTTTCCCTTTTAATATCAAAGCAGCAACTTTTCCGGGAGATATCGGATCTGTAATAGAAACCAACTGCAATTCGGAATCATGATTTTCTTCGGTTTCATGATTTATTGCAATCGGTTTTGAATCAACAGAAACAACAGCACCAGTATTCTGTACATCTTTATAGTTTGGCGCAATAACAGCAAATGTACAAATTCCAACAAAAATCAAAATGCAAACAAAAATTTTGGTTTTCATAATTATCACCCATAATTTATTATAGCACGCAAAAAACAGTGTGTCAACAAAATTATGAATGATTATAACGAAAAATAAAAAGGCGGTGAAACAATGAAAGTACTTGAAAAAAGCGAAACAGAAATCATTACAAGCATCATTACATCTGTTATGCAAATGACTGATGTACAGCGGATTCTGCTTCTGACTTACGGAAACGGTCTGCTTGACGGAGGAAAGTTGAAAAAGACGGAAGCGGATTCCGATTCGAAAAACTGAAACGAATCCGTGCCCGCGCGGAGGCGGTGAAAACAAGACGCCTCGATATCCTTTCAAAGGTTTCCCATAGCGGAATCCTCGGAGAGAGGGCGATAAGTCCGGAGCGGACGACATGCCGCGCATGGAACCGGAAACTGTCGCCGTCTCCGCGCGGGCGCGGAAAAACTTAATTAAAAGAGGTATGGGCATGAAAAACACGTATAAGAAACCGAATTATCCGGATCAGTGCATTGTCGAGACACTGATGAAGAAAAAGAAGATCAGCTTCACGGAAGCGGCGGAACATCTGGGCATTCCGCGGTCAACCCTTTCGCTGAAGATGCACGGGTATTATCCGTTCAAGCTGCATGAGGTATTCGGAATCTGCGATCTTCTGGACGTTGAAAATCCGCGTAAGGTGTTCCTCTGATATGTGGATGAGCGAATACGAAATCCGTCAATCATACGATACCGCAAAGAGTAAGAAGCAGCAGATCAAGATTCTGGCACAGCTCAATGATACCGATGAATGCGAAATCTGCCGGATTATCGGAATCGGGACCAGGACACCGAAATATAGAAAGAAATCAAACGGAGACAGACTGTATCCTATGTGGAGCCAGGAAGAGGACACACGGGTCATCGAGCTTTACCGAGGCGGAACAAACGTCAAGGACATTGCGTATGAAATCGGAAGGACGCCTAACGCGGTATCAAAGCGCGTCGTCATGATGCGCAATATGGGACTTGTGGGAAAAAAGGAGAATGAAACATGGAAACGGAAAGCAAAGCCGTGATACGCGATATGCTCGATCAGATCATCCGCGTGCGGCAGAACGAAATCAGGCGAGAGGAGAGAGACCCGGCAGCGCTAATTATGGCATATGACAACGCGTGCGCCATGCTGCGTCATGTTATGGGAAACGCGGAAAGCATCGAAGCGGCGATCTGGTATCACATCGAAAAGGAAGCGATCCGGCGCGAGATCATACGCATTTCGAAAAACAGAGGAGGCGGAGTTGGATCATGAATTACGGGCAGGCGCTCATCTGCCTTGATACGGGCGAAACCGTGCGGAACGGACACGAGCGCGTCAAGGTTATTTCGGTAGGCGTGAAACGGAAGCTCGGCTATGTTCCGGGAGGGGAACCGAAATGCTATGGTGACAGGTATTTCTACTGTACCGTGATCAACGAAAAAGGTTCGTCAACGACGGAGACGCGGCCGGAAAACCTGATGCACGAGACAGAATACATTGAAAGATTCAAGGAGAAACGAGCAGATGGAAACTGAAACGGAACTGCTTCACAGAGAGGGCGTTTATATCCGGGTTACGGATCGATTTGATACCGTGCATCTGGAAGGGGATATTAAGAGCGCCATGCGGGAAATTCTGTGCGGGAACGCAGGCGGGAAAATCAGCGTTGTACGGTCGTCAGACGGTTTTTTCTACGTGTACGCAACAAACGCAATGGATGAGGGGCGATACAGGAACGGAGCCGCATCGTATTATGCCGGAGTTTCCGTATACGGGGACTGCATCGTGCTTCCGAAAACAACGGATCATTTCGACGGCTTCACCTATCAGGACGCAAGAAGGTGCGCGAATATGATGCGGGAAATCTATAACGAAAACATATACAGATTGGGGAAAAGAAATGGAAAACAAAGTAATTCCGGAAATGCAGCGGACAATCAATGTGCTTCGGCGTGATGCGGAGCGGATGCGCAGAGCACTGGCGCACGAAACCGAAACAAGGGACAAGGCAATCGCGGATATACGGCGCGCGTGCGATCTGGCAATCGAAAACGAGCGGCGCGAAAACGCGGAGCTTCGGGCAGTGATCCTGTATCTTCTGGATCGGGCGCGTGCGGATTACGCGGTTATCAAAAAAGAGCCGTTTGAGCGGCTCGCGGAGGCTGTATTTTCCGGGGATGTCAATTTCGAAACCGCGGAAAACATAGCCGGGGATTATGTGATCCGGGTGCCGGCTTCATATGCGGTGATCGGCGGATTGTCCGGGGTTATGCATGGGGGTGATGGGAAATGAAGCTCGGGCAGATACGCGAGTACGGACTGTTCGGATCCGTGCATGTAAGAGACAATCCGTGCGGAAGCCGATCGGATGAGAGGGAAATACACGATACGGACAAAGATGATGTATATGTGTGTCTTTCCTGCACGAAAGAAACGTGCAGCGGGTCAAGGGGATGTCTTCTGCGTCAGAAGATGATCCGTGATCAAAAATAAAAGCCGATGCGGCGGTGCATCGGCTTCAAGGACAGAAACATGATGGGCGTTATGAATCTGTTCGATATATATTATATCACGTAAATCAAAAAAAGTAAAGGCGGATTTCAAAAAAAGAAAGGAAAACAGAATCATGATCGGAAAGAAAGTAATAATCAGGGGAACAAATTCAGGCGTTTTTTTTGGAACGATTTTAGAAAAAAACGGAACGGAAGTCAGGCTGCGGGATTGCCGCCGCCTGTGGTATTGGGAAGGTGCTGCAAGTATATCGCAGATTGCGCTTGAAGGTGTAAAGACACCTGATAGGTGCAAATTTACGGTTTCGGTTCCGGATATCATCATAACGGATGTGATCGAAATAATTCCGTGTACGGATGATGCCATTGAAAATATAGAGGGTGTTCCGGTATGGAAAAAGTAAAAATCCTTGAATGGATTGCGGATAATTGCTCCGGCTCCGGCTCCGGCTACGGCTACGGCGCCGGCTACGGCTACGGCGGCGGAAACGAATCCGGCGGAGGCTACGGCGGCGGAAACGAATCCGGCGGAGGCTACGGCGGCGGAAACGAATCCGGCGGAGGCTACGGCGTCGGAAACGAATCCGGCGGAAACGAATCCGGCGGAGGCTACGGCGGCGGATCAAGATCCTCCTACGGAATATCGTTTTTTAACGGATATTATGTTTTGGTCATAGACCATATTCAAACTGTAATCAGATCCATTCATGGGAATCTCGCAAAAGGGTACATATTGCAATCTGATTTTACACTTGTACCTTGCTACGTCGCGAAAGGTGATGGATTTTTCGCGCATGGAGAAACCGCCGAAAAAGCGGCAGAAGCGCTTCGCGAAAAGATCATGGAAAATATGGATGAAGACGAAGCTATAGAGAGATTCTGCGAAAAATTTAAGAAAGGTCGGAAATATCCGTGTTCTGAATTTTACGAATGGCATCACTATCTCACCGGATCCTGCGAGATGGGGAGAAATAATTTTATGAAGAATCATGGAATAGAAATGGAAGACTGTTTTACTGTTGAAGAATTTATTGCTCTTACTGAAAACGATTATGGTGGAAGCACGATTAAAAAGCTTAAAGAAATTATATGAATTAAGCGATTCGATTAGATGGGAATAAATATGAATGTTGAAAAAGAAAAGCGCGCGATCTCGTATCTGCAGAAGTTTGAACCAAAAGATGAGCCGTATTTTCTCTGTTATTCCGGAGGGAAGGACAGTGACTGCATCCGGATATTAGCGCAGCTCGCAGGAGTGAACCACGAAATCCATCATAGTTTAACTACGGTAGATGCGCCGGAAACCGTGCGGTATGTTAAAAGCATACCGAGTGTAATCATCGATAAGCCGGCACACACAATGTGGGAGCTGATTGTGCAAAAAGGATATCCGCCGACGAGAATTTCAAGATACTGCTGCTCGGAACTCAAAGAAAAAGAAGGAAAAGGACGAAAGAAAATAGTCGGCGTCAGATGGGAAGAAAGCGTTAATAGACGAGACAACAACGATTATGTGAAAATACTCGGACGTCCAAAAACAACGGAAAAAGCGTTGCAGGACAACGGAATTGATTACAGGATCAACAAAAAAGGCGGAATCATCATGAATCAGGACAATGATGAAGCAAGGCGTTTTGTTGAATCATGTTATCGAACTAATAATGTAATGATAAATCCAATCGTTGACTGGACGGAAAATGACGTCTGGACGTTCCTGCGGCATTACGGATGTGAATCCAATCCTCTGTATCGATATGGATGCAGACGGATCGGATGCATCGGGTGTCCGATGCATAATAAAAGGAAGCAGGAATTGGAAAAATATCATACATACAAGCGGGCATATATCCGAGCATTCGGAAAAATGATCGATAAAAGGCGAAGAGACGGGAAAAACTGCACCGGAATCTATACGAGCGCGGAATTCATGTACAAGTGTTGGATCGGTGACGACCCGTATCAACTTACGCTCGAAGAAACGGAAGAGATGATGGAGGAATTATGAATCAAAGATTGCGAGAGGTGCGACATGTATAAGATCAAAGTGATTATCAAAGAGCCTGGGAAGAAACCGTACTGCACGAATATTTCGAGCACTTGGATAAATCTGCAGAGAACGGTCGGTGGGTATATTTAAACGGTTACAATTTCATCTGACCTCGTTATCATATGTGACGAGGAAGGAAGAATAAAAGGAAAACCGCACAACTGTATGGTATGCGGTGTTGATTTAGTCGGGACGATCATTATTTGCGGTGTGTCCGGAGACGATTTCGCTGATATACCGATTGACTTCCAAGAAGCGAAGCGGTTGTTTCCGAAACTGTTTGATGTTTGATGGAAAAGGAGAAATTTGAGTGATTGAAGGGGTTGAAATCCTGTCGCAGTCTGTGTGTACTGAATTTAATGAAATAGCATTGTTTTCATGCACATTGATATGTATAGCTGCAGGATTTTTTATTGATTTATATAGTGATTTTTCGGACGGTATTTTCGGCGCGATTGCAGGATTCTTCATCGGAATTTTCGTATATGCAATCATTTTCCAATACATTTTCCAGGTAAAATTTATCAAATACAAGGTAACGATTTCGGAAGAAGTTTCGATGACGGAGTTTTACGATAAGTACGAAATCATTGATGTGGATGGTGCTATCTACACGATTAGGGAGAAGGATCATGAATGATTATTCGGAGCAATTTGACAAGGAGAGGAAATACCGCGTTGAGATATCACACTACAAGTACGGTTCGGCGCGGGACAATTTTTCTTCCGGTAGAGTGGATGCGATAGAAACGGCGAAACGGTGTCTTGACGCGTTTGAACGAGATCACAACACGGAACATCTGGTGGATGCTGCGAATTACTTGATGTTCCGGTACATGTTTCCGATGCCGGGTGAGTATTTCCGGGCGACGGACAGCGATGAGAGCGTCGGGACGGTTGGGGTGCCGATCAATATGGAAAATGGATAAATAAAATGGATCCCGAAGAAGTGATAAGAAAATACTGTAACACCTGTATAAACAGGAAAGACTGTTGGAGCCCATGTCTTACGGCAATTGCGGCGCTGTACACAGTAATCGAAACGGTAGAACAGCTGGAACGTTCAATAGAAAATGAAAGAGAGAAGAACGATGGATGAAATCGAATATGGTGTGTTTGGAAAAACTTATGATAACGATGAATGGAATGTGTGCTATACATGGACATCATCTTATGAAGACGCATACTACGTTTATAAACAAACATTAGCAAATCCGAGATGAAAAGCCGCGAAAATTGTTGAGATGGATATTTCTTATTTCGATGTAGAAGTAAAGGAGAAGAGTAATGACAAATATTGAAAAAATAAGGCAGATGTCTTCGGCAGAAATTGAATACTATATCAATTGGATTTGCGATAATTCGAAAACGTGCGAAATGTGTCCAATGTATGCTGTTTTTTGCAAAAAAAACAGCGAAACATATTATCCGGACAGAAAACGGTTTGCAGATTGGCTTAATGAGGAGGAAAAGGAATGAAAGCAAGGATACCGGAACGGGAAAAGCACATCAGACAAATTGCAAGAGAAGCGATTCGCGTTATGATTAATAACTGCGCGAAGATCACACTGATAGAAGAATTCGAAATGGGAGGAAGCGGAGAGCGAATTGAACGGATTCAGAACAGCGTGAACCGTCTGATCGATTCCGTCACTTCTTCAGGACGCGGCAGCCGGGAAGCACTGAACCGATTAAAGGATATTCTTTCGGCGGAATGTCAGATCGATCTGCAGCTGAGGAAGGGACACGGCGAAAAAGTTGAGATCGGGGACGAACATGATCTCGTATACGGAGCATGGCTGTATGTCCTTCGCAAGCAGGAAAAATTCGGGCAGAAACGTCTGGATCGTTTTCAAGACGGTCTGAACGAGAGAATCCGATATTATAACAGGGTTTTTCAGGACGATGTCGGGGTCGTGAACGAGGTTATGCAGAATCGTCTGTATCAATACGGATGCAGGACGGCGGAAACGATACCTGGATACACTAACAAGGTCTATCGTTACAAAGCTATATAATATATAGAAGAAAAAAACGTGGGGTGAGATGCCCCACGGGAACTTGTATGATATATTAACATCTCAACCATTTTAACGAAGAAAGGAAACGGGCATATCAAAATGACGCAGGAGAGAGAAAAAGCAATTGTATATGATATGCCGGGTATGGTTGAGATCGATGTATACGCGCACCGGAAAACCAGACGCGGGAAGCGGATTGTTTGGGGTGTTACACGTGAAAATCAGGAAAAAGTAAATATCATGAGGCGCAAGCGGTATGTCACACGGCTTGTAAATCTTAACTTTGACAGCCGATCCGTTATGCTCGAGCTGGATTATGAAAACGGGAATTATCCGGATGATATGCAGGACGCGAAAAGACAAATGACGAACTACATACGGAGAATCAAACGCCTGTATCAGAAGGCGGGGAAGGAACTCAAATACATTTACTGCACCGAACGAGGAGAGGAATCCGGGCGCGTGCATCATCATATGATCGTTTCCGGCGGCGTAGAAAAGGAAGCACTGATCCGCGCATGGAAAAATTCGAAACGGAACTATGCGGCCTATCTTGAGTACACGGAGAACGGGTATACCGATCTTGCATGTTATTATGCGAAAAAAGAGGAGCGTGAAGCGTATGAAAAGACGTTTGTGACTTCGCAGAATCTGGAACGGCCTGAGCCTCTGCCGGAGGATGACAGACAGGCACGCGCACTTTCACGCGTTTTCACGAAAAAAAACTGCCGGGATTTTTACGAAAACAATTTGACGCGGCAGGAAATGCAGAACCTTTTTCCGGGGTACAAGCTGTGTGACGGGTGGAGCTGCGTCTATAATCCATACGATCACAGTTACTACATGCATATGCGGCTGCTGAAAAGCAATGCCGCCGTTGCGCCGTGGTCAACGACCGTTACATATCAATCCGGGACATACGGCGATCAATACCCGTGGGACGAGCTTTTGCCGGAACAGGGATAACGAAATCATGAAAAACAAAGGGGGATATTATGCCATCATTAAACAAAGTGATCCTGATGGGGAATATATGCCGGGATCCGGAGCTGAAGCAGACAGCATCCGGCGTATCGGTATGCAGCTTTTCAATCGGCGTTTCCAGACGGTACAAGGGGGAGGACGGAAAGAGCGTCACGGATTTTCCTCTGATTGTCTGTTGGCGTCAGACGGCGGAATTTGTTTGCAGATTTTTCCATAAAGGCGATCCGATCCTGATTGTGGGTCAGCTGCAGACGAGAACCTATGATGATCTGCAAGGGAAAAAACGGAGCTTTACGGAAATAGTAGCGGACGAGGTAGGATTCGCCGCATCCAAGAAAAGCGAAGCGGACGAAGAACATAAAACGGAAAACACACAGCCGAACCGGACGCAGCCGGAGGTTGAGAGGGCACCAGACTACAGCGCAGCTGCATTTGAGGCACTCGGAGAAGACGATCAGCTTCCGTTCTGAATGGGGGTGGAGATTATAAGACGGGAAAAATATATGGATATGGCGATATCCGCCTATCGGGAATACGCGCGATTAAAGGCAAACCAGGAAAAATCCGAGATTCTGCGCGCCGATGAGGAAGCCGTCACAATTGCGCTATCATCTATGACGGATGAGGAGGAAAATGCGGTGACAGCAATATACATGAGCGGCGTCAACGAAAAAATCAACGGGAAAATCATAGCGTCACGCGTCAGGAGATATGCATATGAAAAGGGATGGTCGGAATCGTCCGTGTGGCGGATGCTGAAACGGGCAAGAAGGTTATACGCGGTGGCGCGCGGACTGATCTGAAACGAAAAACAGGTACGTTATACGTCCCTGTTTTCTGCTTTCTGTATGATACCTTCGTTTAAGAGCTTGTATTCCATCAAGTCAAGAATGTATTCCGGGCATTTTCGACGGGAATATTCCCAGTCCTGAATAGTACGACATGGGATACCGAAATAATCGGAAAACTGCTTCTGCGTCATTCCGGACGATATCCGGATCGACCGAGCTCTACAAACGAACGTTTTGGATTGACTTTTGGGAAACATAAGATTCCTCCTTGATAAACCTGAAATTGTATGATATAATATATTCGTAACTGGATGAAGTGTCATCCTTGATTACGGTCATGGGATTTCCTTTTGATTTCCCGCGCGGATTGAAATATTTGCGATTTCATTAGGAATCGGAGAAGAAGGCAGCTTTGCTGCCTTCTTTCTTTTTCCCAATCAAAATTCTTCTTTGCTAATGATTCTTACGCCTTTAATCGGGTTACCGGTAACAGTATAACCGCCTTCTTCGATCCGATTCAAGTCGTTGTTATACTGCAGGAGTATTCCTTTAGTTTCGTCATCCTTTACCAAAATGGCGTCGCCGTAATCGTTTTCGGTTAAATGATACCCGTCAGGAACCGAAATTGTGATTTTCAGCCCGCATTCGCAGGTATGATCGATCTTATTTTTTGGATTATGATTTAACGTGCATGCGCTTACTCTTGCGCCGTTCATAAAATTGTACCATGTGTAAATTACTTTTTCCATTTCTATTTCCTTTCTCCGGACTTGTGGCCGGTCGGCTTTCGCTTTTGTTATCGCTTCCTGCGCATCTTCTAAGCTTTTGAATGAGCCGAGCCGCTTGAATTGGTCTCCGATTTTTATTTTAACCACATAGCGGCTAAGTCGGTTGTCCCAGTATACGCCGCGTATACCGGTTTTGTTGTTCGATTTAGGCTCTGCATATCGTTTGGAATCTGTTTTTTTTGCATAGATCCCGCTTTTCTCGATAGGCCTGTTCTTCTTCCCGCCTATCTTTCGGCATTCAGAAGAGCAGTACATCTGATTATTTCTGTTCGGCGTGAACGGTTTACCGCAAGCTGGGCAAATAGTCGAATCCTGCTTTAGCGCTTTCTTTTGCTCTGCCTGCTTTTCGTAAAGATTGTTTTCGTGATACTTACGCTTGCTAACTTCGCGATTATGTTCTGCAAGCACTATTTCGGCGCATTCAGAGTAATATTTTTGTTTGCCGCTTTTTACGGTATATTCCGCGCTGCATCTTTTACAGTAATCTAAACTACCGATTTTGCGCCTATTTTTATTTTTCTTTGATTTTGCGCTGGCCTCATTCGCTTTATTGCATCGACAATCAGGGCAATATTTAGAAGCTATTCCCCCGATAAATTCAATTCCACACTCGGAGCATTTTGCGATTTTTAATACGCTTTCGCGCTTGATTTCAAGTCTGCACTCGTCGCAGTAGTAGGTATCACTCGATGCAGGATCAAATTTCTTTCCGCATCGTTTGCACACTCTGATCATGGCTTACTACCTGTTGAGCATTACTTAATTGTACTGTCCGCCGATTTTACCGTCGACTTCAATGGTTGCAATATCATCACAGTAAGTGGAAGGCTCATTGAGTAATTCCCATTCATATTCTTCACCGTCTTCGAAATTGTCCGACAACAAAGCTTCGTAAACTTCTCCGTTATCGAGTTTTTCCGCCAAATAATACAGATCGCGTCTGCAGGATTCGTCTTCGCAGATGGAAGGGTAATACCCTGTGCATTTGATAAGCTCATAAACTTTTCCATCGATTTTCACTTTAATTGTTTCCATGATAATTTCCTTTCTCCGGACTTGTTATCGGACACTGTTTTATTTGATTTAATAAATTCCGAAGTATCGTCCTACAGCGAGATTTAAGATGTGATTCTCGTCTTCAGGATTGCATTTCAAGAACTCTTGTAAAAGTCCAAACGCTTCACAAATGATTCGTTTATCTGCGTCGTCATCTGATCCGTAATAGAGATTTTCGAAAGCCTGATCAACCTTTTGTGTCATTCGTGATCACCTCAACCTTTCAACGGTTCAACCTGCGAAGACTTAAAGAAAAATGCTTTTTTCATAAACATTTTCTGGATTCCGCCCTGTTCGTTGATTTCCCGGTTTGCAGCGGCTGTGTTTTCGTCCTGAACATTTTCATCAAGAAACTTTGTCGTGTGCTTCCAGATTTCAATCTGCGCGATTGCCTTTTGTCCTTTCTTCACGCAGTATCCAAGCGATTTCCATCCTGCAAAAGTGTGGATATCTTCCGGAATTTCGATTTTCCCGACAGTTCCGTCTTCATAATTGACATCAAGGAAACGTCCGGTTCCGGATAGGATGCCTTTTTCCATCAGATCGACTGATGCATTAAAGATGATTTGCGCGTTTGTCATGATTTTTAATCCTTTCTTTTATTGACAAACGTCGGAAGATGTGATATAATAATAAATACAAGATCGGCGCTTGTCGGTTTTGGCTGCGTCCGTCACACTTAAAGTTGGTAGCTTGGGGGTGTGCCGGACTTTTTTGTTCTTTTTTTTCTTTACGTATATATTATACCACGCATTGCGTGTTTTGTCAAGGGGTTTTGCAAAAAAAAAATAAAAAAATTTTGAAAAAATTGACACGATCACACGCGCGCGGGTGCGCGGGCGCGAAATAGAAAGAAATTGATTCATGAGCGGATAGCTGATATGGCTGTCCGCTTTTTGTTTGCAAAAGAGATGAGCAACAAAAACACGGATTACGTACTTGATTAAAGGATCAATATCAGGATCAAAACGGAAGATGCCTGCCGGAAGATGCCTGAAGATGCCGGAAGATGCCGGAAGAAGCCGGAAGAATCCGGAAGATGCGGCGCGATAGTGCGACGGCCCCGGATGTCAGATACTCGGCGCATCGGCTCCTCCTTTGGCGCATCAGCTTCCAGAGATAAAAGGTATATTATATATAAGTAAGCATGTCATAAAACTTGCGAGTAGCGGACTTATTTTTATGATATAATAAATACAGTATAAAAATCGTGTGGAGTGAGAGGGGGCGCGCGATGTGGGAAGATTCATAAAATATCGATCAAGCAAGGATTTTTCTGACGCAGTAGATCGATATTTTGACGGCATCACATACACAGAAAACGCACGCCGACCAGATACATGGGTATCAGGGAAATATGTGCCGGGGGATGAGATCATCGGAAACGACGGAAAACCGATACCGATCATCAAATATGCCGTTCCGCCGTCGATCACATCGCTGCAGTGCTATCTCGGTATCAGCCGGCAGACGTGGAGCATGTACGCACAGCGAGAGGGATACAAGGATGTGATCGAGATAGCGCGTATGCGCGTGGAATCGTACCTTACACAGCAACTTGTGCTGATGGGGAGAGACTGCAAGGGGATCATTTTCAGCCTCGAAAATAATTTCGGGTACTCGGATCGAGAAAAATTAAGAAACGATTCCGGAAACGAAAGCCGGACGGAAACGGGAAACATTCCTGCGCTTGAAAAACTGGAGCTGCTTAAAGAAATAGCAAAAGCTTACGGCGCGATGGATGTGTCCGGAGCTGATGACGCGTCATCGGGAACGGAAGATGCGGAAGATTTACAAAATGGCGGGGAAAAATGAAAACTGCCTATAAATCGAAAAAAATCAAAAAAGAGACGGAAAAAGAGCTTGTATCCTGGTGGAAATCGTGGTGTGATACAAATGTACCGGTTTTTCGCGATCTGCTTTTTAATCAATCCCGTTATCTTGTCCTGATGGGCGGCGGCGGCTCCGGTAAATCCGTTTTCGCAGGAAGAAAATTGCTTGAGCGCTGCGCGACAGAAAAAGGACACCGTGTTTTAGTCGTGCGAAAAACAGAGAAAAGCATCAGCTTATCATGCTTTTCCCAGCTCAAAGAGCAGGCAGAAACATACTATCCCGATAAAATCAAGCGCATGACATCATCTCCTATGCGAATCGTTTTACAAAACGGTTCGGAAATTGTTTTTTCCGGCCTTGATAATGTCGAAAAACTGAAATCAATCCGCGGAATCACAATGATCTGGATAGAGGAAGCATCTGAAATTACCGAATACGATTTTAACCAGCTCGATATCAGACTAAGAGATGAAACACCGTACTATAAGCAAATCATTTTGACGTTTAATCCGGTATCGGTAACACATTGGCTTAAAGCGCGTTTTTACGATAAGCAAGACCGGCGCGCAACGACGAGCCGAAGCAATTATAAGGATAATCCATTCCTTCCGGATGAGGCGATCCAGACACTGGAAGCGTTCCGGGAAACCGATGAATATTACTACACGGTATACTGCCTTGGCGAATGGGGCGTAACCGGAAAAACCGTTTTTCCTGCGGTTATCGTTTCCGAGAGGCTCCAAAAGATACCGAATCCGGTAAAAGCCGGATATTTTGCGTATCGAGAGGGATCAGACTGTATCTATGATATCACATGGATTGAGGATGAGAGAAACCAGCTTATCTATATTTACAAAGAGCCGGATGCAAATGTACCATTTGTCATTGGCGGAGACATTGCCGGAAACGGATCGGACCGATTTGTAGGCCAGGTGCTTAATAACAAAACAAAAGAACAATGCGCAGTCCTCAAGATGACAACCGGGGAAAAAGAGTACTGCAATCAGATGTACTGCCTAGGGAAATACTACAATACCGCGCTCATCGGCATTGAGATAAATTTTTCCACATATCCGGTAAACGAGCTTGCGCGGCTCGGATATCCGAAGCTGTATGTGCGGCAGTCGATTGATCGATATACACACAAAACAGTCGACCAGTACGGATTTCTAACGGATAAGCTCACACGCAACACAATAATAGCCCGCCTTATCAATCATGTTAAAGCAAACGACGATACGATCAACGACAGAACTACGCTCGAAGAAATGCTTACTTTTGTACGCAACGAAGAATTCCGGCCTGAAGCGCAGGAGGGGGCACATGACGACTGCATCATGGCGCTTGCAATTGCGCTTGCAATTGAGGGACAGCAAAAATCCGTGTACAAGGAGCCAGAAAAAGCGAAAACGGCATGGACGGATGATATGTGGGACGATTACAACGCGGCGAATAGCGATACTAAACGATACTTAAAAGAAAAATGGGGAACGCCAAAAACATGAAAACAAAAATTGATCGCGCAAAGATGGAAATGTGGAAAGAACGGCTTGCAACCGGTCAGACCGCATATGATACACAGCATGATAGTTTTGAGGAGCTTGATCGCCTGTATTCCGGAAGATATGATACTGTCGATCCGGTTATTGACGACGACAAGACAAAAAAAACACCGATTGTGAGAAACATTGTCCGTGAAATCATCGAAAGCCAGATATCAACAGCAATCCCGATGCCGAAAGTCACAGCCAAACGAAAGCAAGACGAATATCTCGCAAATATCATTGAAGATATGCTGCGTGATAAGGTAGACGCGCTTGATATGGAGCTTATGAACGATACTGCGGAACGCATGGTACCGACCTACGGCGGCGCCGTTTGGCTGTGTGAGTGGGACAACGAGCAGAACACTCACGAAACGACGGGAGAAACCGATGTATCAATCCTTCACCCGAAACAGATTGTCCCGCAGCCCGGAATCTGCACATCACCAAACGACATGGACTGGTGCATTATCAAAATACCGATGACTAAATCCAGAGTGGAACGTCGGTATCACGTTTTTGTGGATGGAGAAGAAGAAGAACCGGAACTCCGTGACGGTCAGGGCGATGCGACGCAGGCTGAAGATATGCTTACTGTATATTACGGTTACTATCGAAACGACAACGGCGGTATCGGTCTGTATGTCTGGACCTGCGACACACAGCTTGCCGACTACGACGACTATCAGGCGCGGCGAATGCGGCGATGCAGAAAGTGCGGCGCACCGGAGGACGGCACACAGCCGATCGGACAGCAGACACAGGACGGGACAAGGCCGGAGCCGGACGAAGAAACCGCGGATGCGCAGGAAATGCCAGAAAGACCGAAAAAGCATGTGTGCCCGTACTGCGGCGCGGATGCGTGGGAAGAAACATCAGACGACTACATGGAACTCACGGAGCCGATCCGCAGATCGGACGGCAGCATCATAGCGCAGCCCGTGCAGGGGATAACCGAAAACGGATATGAGGCGGATGGGAATCCGATTTACACAGTATCGATCAAGCCGATAAACGTGCCGTATTACAAACCGGATATCTATCCGATTGAGGTACAGCGCAATACAAGCCGTTACGGGCGACTGATCGGCGAATCGGATATCACCAACATCCGAACGCAGCAGAACGCGATCAACCGACTGGAAGCGAAGATCATCGAAAAAGCCGTTACGGGCGGAAGCTATACCGTGGTACCTGCCGACTGTATGCTCAAGATGGATTCGCGCGACGGGAAACGGTATGTTATTGATACCCCTGATAAGATCAACATGTTCAAGTCCGTGGATTTTACATTTGACGTATCGCAGGAAATGTCGCTTGAGGAACACTATTATCAAACGGCCAGACAGATCATAGGTATCACAGACAGCTATCAGGGGCGCACGGATAAAACCGCTACAAGCGGAAAGGCAAAGGAGTTTTCCGCGGCACAGGCTGCCGGACGGTTGGAGAGTAAGAGAAAAAACAAAGAAACCGCTTTTGCAAAGCTTTACGAAATGCTTTTTAAGTTTGAGCTTGCATATGCGGATGAGCCTCGCCCGGTCAGGACACGCAACGACAATGGAGAAATCGATTATACGGAGTTCAACAAATGGGACTTCCTAGAGATCGACAGCACGGGCGAGTTCTGGTGGAATGATCAGTTTCTTTTCTCGTGCGATACCGCAACGCCGCTTGCCAACAACCGGGAGGCAATGTGGCAGGAAACAAGGCAGAATCTGCAGTCCGGCGCATTCGGCGATCCGTCGAGCATTGATACGCTCATCATGTTCTGGCGAAAAATGGAGCTGCTGCACTATCCAGGAGCGGCAGATACACTGCGGTATCTGGAATCCATGCAGGAGGAGCAGCAGAAACAAGCCATGCTTGCGCAGATGCAGCAGATGCAGGCGGATCAGAACGCACAGCGTCAGGCGGAAATGCAGGCACAGGACGCACAGCGACAAAGCGATAACGACATGCAGATGCGCATTATAGAGCAGGCGAGAGCGGACGCAAAGGAAGCCGCAGAAAAAGCATCTGCGGCGCAGAATCCGGTCAATCAGGATGAAAGCACCGAAAGGGGGTGAAAGAAGTGAAAAAGGAAAGCTATGCTGGCAAGATCGGCAACGGCGGAACCCAGAAGGTAGAAGCGCTTTTTAAGACGAAGACCGCAAAGAACGGAGCCGTTAAAAAGGGAGAAGACCTTCGCACAAAGAACGGAAAGTGATTCCGTAAAATGATTACATCAAAAATACGTTAAAAACGATTCGCAGCGAACAGCGTAAAAATCCGGAGGACTAAATGGAAAACACAAGCACAGCCGCAGCCGTACAGGGAAGTAACGGTACAAGCCAATCGTCACAGGTCAGTACATCCGCGCCGGCGTCACAGACGCAAACAACCGGAGGCGGAACACAGACAACCGAAGTAAGCAGAAAAAGCGGCATGCAGCTTTTATCGGACGCATTCGCCGGTGCTACTGCCGGCAGCGAAAACAGCGGAGAGGGCGCATCCTCCGCGAATGCGGAAGATCAGACAGAACAGAAAAATACCCAGCCGGAAAACTCCTCAACGGATGAAGGAACCACAGACGGAGCGGGAGAAAAAGCGGCTCAAGAAGCAAAGAAACAGACAAAAGAAGAAAATGCCGTCTATGCAAAAGCAAGACGGCAGGCGGAAGCGGAACTCAAAAAGCATAAAGACGAATTTATGCGTGATATTGACGCGTCAATCGCAAACGCAGGACTGATTGATCCGTATACCGGGAAACCTGTCTCGGACAAAAAGGCGTTTGATGCGTATCTCCAGCACTTGCGCGAAAACACGCTTGATAACGACGCAAAAGCGCTCGGCGTAACACGTGAGCAGCTTGACGAGTTGGCGCGGCGGCATCCTGATGTCATCGCCGCGAGAGAGACGGAACGCAAGGCTGCGGAGGAGCGGCAGAAAGCGGAACGGGAAGCGGCAAGTGCGCGTTTTACATCAGACATTGCGGAAATCTCAAAGCTGAATCCGGATATCAAAACGTTTGACGATCTGAAAAAGCTCGATAAGTTTGACGACATCTATGATCTTATCAAAACAGGATACCGTCCGAATCACGCATATCAGATTGTATATGCCGATCAGATCAATCAATCCATCCGCGCGAACGCGGAGCAGGCAGCGCGGAATGCGGTAAACGGAAAATCGCACCTGACAAAGGCACAGCCGAGCGGAGAGGGACAGACAGAGGTCCCGGAATCCCTGATGCAGACCATGCGGGAGCTGATGCCGGGGAAATCCGACGCGGAGCTGCGGAAACGGGCACTGAAATATCTGAAATGACGCTTCCGGAAAACTAAAAGGAGTGTATTAAAATGGCAGGATTTATTCCAAAAAACTACAACGACGGCGCCGTTGATCCGTGGGTTTATCTGCCCGCGGCATCCGGCACGTATCATATCGGGGAGGCTCTTTATCAGTCCTCCGGAAATCTCACAAAGGCAAGCGGCACAACGGAGCCGACCTTTATCTGCATGGCGGAAAAAACAGTATCGACATCAGGCGACATCATCCCGGCAATTGCCGTAAACCCTGACACGGAATATGAGGTGGAACTTACGGCAGCGGTTTCCGGTCTTAAAAACGGCGGTACGGCTGATTTGTCCACGGACGGCATGAGTCTTGCGGCGGCAACGTCAGGCGGTATTGTGCGCGTCATCACGACTACAGGAGCGGCAATCGGTGATATTGCCGTTGTCAGATTGGCATAAGGAGGTAAGACAGCATGGCAAATATTATTTTCTCTGAAGCATCCGGCGTCAATGATTCCGTTTTCGGTAAAATCCAGACTCCGCTTAAGGTTATGATCGAGGAGTTTGCGGAACAGTACGAATCCGAAGACGTCCTCAAAAGCGTTTTCGCAATCGAAAACTCGAAACACTTCGCCGAATCCTATACATCCATGACATCCATGAACGACTGGGAGCCGGTCGGCGAAAACGGTACGCATCCGTCAAACGGTATGCAGGAAGGATATCCGAAGCATCTGCAGAACGAGACATGGAAGTCCCATTTCTCCGTTTCAAGAGAGATGATTGACGATCAGAATCTGATCGAACTCAAGCAGCGCCCGAAGGGCTTCGTCAGCTCCTACTACAGGACGCGTCAGCGATTCGGTGCGCAGCTTTACGGCGGAGCGATCAAGGGCGAGAGCGCCGTAAAGATCGGACAGAAAACCTTTGATATCACCTGTGCGGACGGAACCGCGCTGTTCGGAAAGAGCCACAAGAACAAGGTCAACGGAAAAACGCAGTGCAACATGTTTTCAGACGCGGTATCAAACGACGCGATCCTGTACATGGAAGCCGCAATGCAGAATTTCAAGGATGACAACGGAAACCTCCTTGACATCCGCCCGGACACCATCGTGATTCCGAATATCCCGTCCTTAAAGAAAGCCGTGTTTGAAGCGCTCGGCGCTGACAAGGACCCCGACACGGCGAACAACGGTTTCAACTATAACTTCGGCAGATTCTCGATTATCATCTGGGGATATCTGACCGATTACATCACATCCGGCACGGCACCGTGGATGATGATCGATTCCAAGTTCATGCAGGACTATGACGCGTCCGTCTTCCAGAACCGCGTTGATCTCGAGATCACGTCGAAAATCGAAGAAAACGACTCGAACCGCTGGAACGGTTATTCCCGCTTCACGGCAGGTTTCGTCAACTGGAGATATGCAGCGGTCGGCGGTGTATCTGCAGGAAACGCGCTGATTACTTGAACGGAAACAGACCGGCTTATCCGGTCTGTTTTTGCTTATGAGGAGAAAATATGAAACTTAGTGACGCAATCCGTCTTGCGCGGCTGCAGAAGGACGTCCGCGTGCCGGACGATGTACTGATCCAATGGATCAACGAGGCAGAGGGAATGATACAGTCGGATATCATGCTTGTAAACATACATGATATCATGACATATACACGAGCGGACATCGACACGACGCTGCTTGTAAGACCGCCGCATGACAGGCTGTATATTTCCTATCTGCTTGCTAAAATAGATTTGTACAATGCCGATTACGAGCGATACGGATATTCCAAAAAAGCTTTTGACGATGATTATAACTCGTTTTCGCGTTGGTTCATGGATGCATACAGACTGGCGGACGCAATGGAGGAAGATACATAAATGGCAAACAACGGGTATTATCTGACGGCATACGAGATGGCCGTCAACCACGGATTTACCGGAACAAAGGAGCAGTGGATTGCTATGCTCTGCGGTAATTTCGACAAGCTTACTGATCACACAACGATGACGAACCGCGATGCGGACGATCAGCATCCGATTAACGCGATTTCCGGACTGCAAGAGTGGATGAACCGCATCAATGACAGTATCGCGGAATCGGCCGTTGCAAGCGAATGGACGCACTGCATTCTCGCGCCCATTATGATTATAAACAATCAGGAAACCACCATACAGACATCGACGGAAAGCGATCTTGTACAGACCGTCAATATGCCGAGCGAAATCGATATCAGCTCCGGAATATGGGAAACGGAGCTGTATGTCATCGGTATGCGCATGCCGGACGCCGGGGAACAGGATGCGCCGAAAGCGTGCATCACGGTCGGACTTTGTGACAGGACTATAGGAACCGACGAAACGAACCGATACGATCTTTTTTCGGTAAAGTCAACGCAGATTCAGACAGTCGACCGGTGCAGCGTCGTATCGCATCATGCCATCATACACAACGGACACAGGGCGGTTTCGTATGCAGGCATGGTAGGCGGTACATACGAGGGCGGAAGCTATCAGGATTTTAATAAGGAAGCGAACAAAAACACGTTTGTCAATACAGCGGTGATCCGGGCTGTCAAGGGAGCGTACAGCTATGCAACGCACGGAATCATACTGCGGTACAGAAAGCTTGCGGAGGGATAACGGATGTTTTATTATCTCATCAAGAAAAAAGATGGTACAATCTGGTACAAGGAAGCGACCGAGGAAGAATACGCGGAATCGGAAACCAGAATCCGTATTACGGAAGAAGAATATCTGAATCGCGATCCGGCAAGAGAACGCAAGATTGCGGCATACAGAAAAAAGCTGTACGATACCGATTATATCGCATGCAAGATTGCGGAAGGCGCTGCGGTTAAAGAGGAATATGCGGAAACGCTTGCAAACCGAGCGGTATGGCGGGAGAGGATCAACGAGCTTGCGGAAGGATATCCGTACGCGGAGGAGCTGTTATGATAGTTATTGAGGACGGAAGGAAAAGCTTTACCCAATGGGATAAAGGAATTTATGTGCTGATCGACGAGGGATGCGATTCCATAGACGTATCGAGGAGCGATAAAAAGGTATCCAGAAACGTAAAGGTTCAGAAGGCCGGTTCCGTATTCCGCGCTGCGGTTCCGGATGCGCTTCTCACGGAAGCCGGTTATCTCAACATTTCCTGTATTGCGGAGGAAAAGGACGGAAACAGGACGATATCGACCTACCGATTCCGCATTATACCGCGCGCAAAGCCGGAGAATTACGCATTCGGGCACGAGGAACTCGGAAGCTGGAAAGCGCTTCTTCTGCGCATGAACGCGCTGGAACGCGCGGCAAGAGAGGGACAGTTTGACGGATCGCCTGGAGTCGGTGTACAGGCGGTTGAGCCGTATATTACCGCAGAGATGAGCGGATTCGAAAACGTATATCATGTCATTCTCACAAACGGTCAGATTTTTGATCTGCGTGTTTTCAACGGCATGGACGGAAAGGCCGGTGCTGACGGAGAACCTGGTGCGGACGGAAACGGAATCGAGCGTATCGAGCCTGTTTCGCAGAGCACGGAATCCGGCGGGGAAAGCATTTACAGAATATTCTTAACCGACGGAACGACATATGATTACTCCGTTTATAACGGAAAGGACGGTGAAAAGGGAGAAACCATTGAATATCTTTCAATTGAAGCTATCGGAGAACAAGAGGAAACCGATCCGTTTGTTACGAAAAGCTATGTCATGCGAATCATTGAAACAGACGAAAGCACCGTTCGGTACAATGAAACACTGGATAAAACAGATGCGGAGAAACTTGTTGCACAGTACAATATAGGCATTATCAATTCCGTTTCCGGCATTCCGAAAAATCAGGAATACGAAGATCCTTACGGGATATATGTTTCCGGAATGAAAATCTATATCAAAAAGGGCAAGGCGCTTGTATACGGAACCTTATACGAAAACAAATATGAGGTCGGAAACGGGATATCGACATCTGAAAGCGATCAGCGGCGCGCATATTTTATCCGGCTTGACAGGTCGACAGGAAAAGCATTGCCGTATCTAAAGGTTATGAAGACAGGAACGGAAGAGTTGATCACATCGAGTGAGAGCGAAACACTTCCTGTACGGAACGAATCGTATTACGATATCGTGATCGGATATATTGATATACCTGCGAATACGACGGAGCTGACAGCGGACATGATCCATGATCTGCG
>JBJDZF010000377.1:0-2246 GCA_051867855.1 Eubacteriales bacterium | reverse complement strand
CTGCGTTGCTTCCCATCGTAACGACGAAAATGTGGTACGGCTGTTCCCGTATGACCGATTCCACACTCAGATTTTCAAGCAGACTCGCATCGTTGTCTGCAATATTGATACATCCCATATCCGCAAGCATTTCGCCAAGGATAGTTCCGCTGCTACCCTTTGCCTTTACAAAGCTTGATGCCGCCCGTAACAAAAGAATTTTTTTCTCGCCCGTGGGAATATCCGCTTCGGCGTACTGCGCTTTTATCTGGTCGATCTGCGTTTTTATAGCAAGACCGTTTTGCTCGTACAGGTCTTTTCTTTCGGTAATATCGGTGCATATATCAAGCATATTCAGATAGTCTTCAAAATTATCAACGTCAAAATAGACTACCGTAATTCCCATCTTCTCCAGCGTATCTTTCATCTCCACGTTGGACGCAGTTGAAGCGCTTGCGATAACAAAATCAGGATTGGCAGAAATCAAAAGCTCAAGGCTCGGCGAATGTGCGCCACCTATATTTACAGCACCGTCCAGCTCTAAACCAAAATCCTCCCAAGCATCCTCTGCGGCAGCGCAAAGCTCGCCACCTGCAAGAGTCCAAACGTCTGCAAAGCTACCAAGAAGTGCAGCAACTCTCTCAGGCTTCTTTGGTACGCTCACCTCTCTACCGAGTGCATCGGTAAAGATTACACTATCCTTAGTTGAATCTTCAGGTTGCCCTTTACAAGCTGTGATTGAAAACAACGTTGCAACGATCAGAATGACTGCAATAATATAATTTAGTATTTGATCGACCTTCATATATCCTCTTAAATGGTGTATTTTATTGACAAATCACTGAAAACGTGTTATTATATCATAAAATTAAGCGAAAGTCAATGAAAGAGGTTAATAACAATGCTGACAAATGAACAAATCACAAGTGTGAAAGCAAGGGGCTTTCTCAGGAATAGGGGAACTGAGTGCTTCTCCGGCAGAATTGTGACGGTTGCCGGAGTCTTCACTACGGACGAATTACGCGCGATAGCTGAGTGCGCCGAAAAATTCGGTAACGGTCAGGTTATCTTCACCGCAAGGCTTGCCGCTGAAATCGTGGGTATTCCCTACGATAGTATTCCCGAAGCAGAAGCATTTATGGCTGAGCGCGGCTTGCATTTTGGAGGTACGGGTGCGAAGGTTCGTCCTGTTACCGCTTGCAAAGGCACGACCTGCGTATACGGAAATATTGACACTCAGTCTCTCGCCAAGACCATATATGAAAAGTTCTACATAGGAATGAGCACCGTAAAGCTTCCTCATAAGTTCAAGATCGCTGTCGGCGGTTGCCCCAACAGCTGTATGAAGCCGAGTCTCAACGATGTTGGCATTGAGGGAAGCAAAGCATTCTCCTTTGACAGCGAGCTTTGCCGTGGCTGTAAAAAGTGTGCTGTCGCAATAAGCTGCCCTACCAAATCGGTCACCATCATCGACGGAAAAGCCGTCATCGATGAGAGTAAATGCACAAATTGCGGTGTTTGCGTTGGCAAATGTCCGTTTGGAGCAGTTCCCAAAGAGGCAAAATCGGTCTGCCGTGTATTCGTGGGCGGAACTTGGGGAAAGACACAACGTATGGGAACTCTCTTGAATGGTGTATATTCCGCAGAGGAGATTCCGACTGTCATCGAAAAGGTTATGCTTTGGTATAAGGAAAACGGATATGTCAAGGAACGTCTTGGCGCAGCAATCGACAGACTTGGTACGGATGTGCTTGAGGCTGCAATTTCAACGAACGACCTGCTTGACAGAAAAGAAGAAATTTTGGCAAAGGCACTTCTTGAAAGATAAATTACAAACAACGGAAAACAGCGAACGGTAAGGATTTTACGTCCTTACCGTTTGACATTTTGACTTTTTATAAATACTCGGATAATCGGGATTTCTAAAATGTTTCAGATTACAAGTTTGTTTTATTTCAACATATTCCAATTTATCGGGGAGTTGAAATCGAATGGAAATTTGCCACGGTTTTTCTTGAGCCGTGGCTTTATCTCAAAGAGGAGGGACTACCACAAAGTTTGAGACATATCCGGTGTTTGAGAATAATTATCAATCAAGACATATTTTTTACCAATAAAAATTTGAGATAATCAATTGGCAAGGCGAGACAGAAAAGTGATAAAATCACGGACGGATAATAAAAATCGTGATATACTTTAAATGCAAATAGCAAAGGAGGACATAAAAATGTCAGTTATCAAAATCAATAAAGATAATTTTCAAAAGG
>JBJDZF010000376.1:0-9831 GCA_051867855.1 Eubacteriales bacterium | reverse complement strand
TTGACAGCTTCGCAAAAATGCCCTTGCAAGCAAGCATTTTTGCTTCATGGTATAAGGCTTTGATGAAATAAAACGTGCGGTGGAACAAAAATGAAGGACACCAAAACCATTTACGAACAGCTTGCTTGTACATACCGAGATGAGCATATATTCTCCATTCCCGAATCCGTCATGATCAAAAGCCGAGAGCAACCCAAACGGCTACTCTCGGCGGTTTGATTTTAAACATTTCAAAGGGCGAACACCGTTGATTCAGCATCGGTGCTTCCTCACACGCACAGGCAATACCGTCTCTGTTATACTTACCGTGATCCCCTCGCAACAATCATTGGAGAGGCGCGGTCTTTCCAAAGGCATTGTCCCTGCACCACTTCTTTCAAAGCAAACTGAATTATGTAAGATCCGAATAGTCCATCTTGTCGCCTACGTGTTCATCCTCATAAGTGAAGTCACTTTTGACAGCCGGCTTCGTTTCATCAGCAGCAGGCTCGGTCACAGTGTTATCCGGGGCGGTCGTAGCTTCTGCGGTAGTATCCGAAGTGGTAGTATCCGAGACGGAGGAATTGATCGTAGCTTCCCCGTCGCCGTTGTTATTGTTATCACAAGCCATTATCACGAAAGCAAGTGCAAATAAGCAAAGCATAACAGCAATAAATTTTTTCATTACAATATCCGTCCTTTCTCAGTTTGCAGTACCAAAGCCAATGAAAGCACCGGCATCATATGTAACAGCTGCAGCCTCGCCGTACGCTGTTTTACCGTTGCCGTCAATGCTGTAAGGTCTTACAACAACGATGAAGAGACCGTTATCTGCCACTGCGGGGGACCCTTCGATCGTGAGTGCAAAGAGAGCCTCGGCACCGAAGTCCTCGGCATTAAGCGTACCGGAAATGCCGGTGGCACTGTCATCTGCAAGTGTAGCGAATGCATACTTGCACTCCTTGTTTTCAACGCCCTTAACAGAGAAACCGTCGCCGCTCTTTGCATATGTCGTAACTTCGAAGCCGATCTTCTTGCAGGTGTTCATCTCTGTAAGACCTGCAACAAGTCTTATGCTGAACTTATCGGATGCAACTGCAGAGGACTGAATGTCTACTACCATGAGGTGATCGGCAGCCTTTTTGTTTGCCGGTATTGCACCTCTTTTGTCCATGCAGGAAGCAGAGACTGTCAGTGTATTCGTACCGTCATTCTTTCCGACAAAAGCATTGATCTCTGTAAGACCGCTGTTAGTATCTTCAAGTGCACCAACATAATCCTGATATCCGTGAATTATTGTGTCCTTGATCTCAAACTTGGAATATGCATTCCAGCCGACAACGCCGGAGTTCCAATATCCGCCGATGAGCGAACCGAAGTTTGCACATCCGGAGATAATGTTGGCAGTCGGGGATTTACCGGTTGAGAGTGCTATGAAGCCGGCGGTCTGATGCTGGTTTCTGCTGGTGTTACCGTTATCCATGTTGCCGAAGTTTACACAGTTGTAAATGTTTACATTCTCTGTTGCTTTCTCGGAAGCACCTGCAACACCTACAAATCCTGCAACAGACATATGTGCCTTATAACCCGGTGCTGTGGGAATGGTGATATCAACGGAGTTTGATGAGTTATAGATATTTATAACGCCAACTCTTGTTTCTCCGAAGAAGCCGCCGAGTCTCCTCGTGTACTTGCCTGCTCCGTCCAAAATCTTAAAGGAGCCTGTTGTGTGAGTGTTTTTAACCGTTGCGTTCTTGGCAACACCGAGCAGACCGCCTGCTGCTTTTGTCATACCGTTCATTGTTCCGCTTACAGTACAGTTTTCAATCGTAAGCGTAAAGGGAGCTGCTGTCTCTTCAAGTGCACTTTCTGCATTAAGAGTGTGCTGGTAGCCTGCAAGCAGACCTACATTGTTAAGACCTGCCTCTGACTGAAGCGTCATTGCAACTCCTTCGATCACAAGATTTTTGATCGTTGTGTTTGCAGTGGCACCAAGCGAGCGGAAGATACCGCCATCCCCGGTAGCTACTATCTCGACGTTCTTTATTGTCTTTCCGTTACCGTCAAGAGTTCCCGAGAAGGAAGCAACAACGAAGTTTGTGTAGAGTTTGCCGCTGAAGTCGAGATCGTTTGCGAGGTAGTAATCACCGTCGGTCATTGCTTCGAAATCTGCAATTGTGTTGATCGGAGTGCCTGTAGGGGTGTTTGCCGCAGCTGTCGTGTAGGGTACCGTGCAGCCTACAAGTATAGCTATGACAAAAAGAACCGATAAAAGCTTTTTCATAACTTTTCTCCTTTTTTATGTTAAAACGTATGATCTGATCACCGATGTTCAATCAAGCAGTCCGTAATCAAGCTCGTCTCCATGTCCCTCTGACAATTTGGAAAATGTGATAATATCTGCCGTACGGAACTTATTGAGTTCGATCTCGGGATTCTGATAAACCTTTTTCATTTTCTCATCCTTCCTTTCATTCAAGCAAGATTGCCGATAGCCACAAAATTTCCTGCCGACCAGAGGGCTGCTGCATAGTTACCGTAAACAGTCTCCGCGCCGCTTACCGCATAAGGTCTTACAATAACGAGCACACTGTCACCGTCAGCGACGGGAATATTCTTGAGTGTAAGTGCAAACAGATGATCCGCTCCGACGCTCGATGCCGAATATTCCTCGGTAATGCCGAGCTCCGAACTTCCGATGAGCTTGGAAAATACCGCCGAACACTCTTTTGTGGGAGTTTTAACTACATACTCTTCACCGCTCATCACATATGTTGTTATTTCAAAGCCTACATTGCTGTAGTTTGCTGTGTTTTTGAGGGTAGCGGAAACTCTTACATTGAATTTGTCCGAAGCAGGCGTCGACTCCTGAACTCCGAATACGGCGATATCGTCGCTTGTTCCTGCCGCAAATACGGTGCCTGTCTTGTCAAGGCATGCGGAGTTGATGTTTGTTGTTGCCTGATTGAGGGCAACATAAGGATCGGTTCCGCCGGCACCGCCTGCCGTAACGGTTCCGTAAATGACACAGTCATTGATGGTATAGGGCTGATATGCATTCCAAGCGATGATACCCGCCGCTCTGTATCCTCCGGAGATATTACCGAAGTTTGCACAACCGGAGATGACAGATTCGCCCTTACCTATCGCAAGTCCTATAAAGCCTGCCGCGTTGTGCTGGTTTCTGTTGTTGTTTGCGTTGTAAATGTCACCGAAGTTTACACAGTTGTAAATATTTGTCTGCTCCGCTTCGGATTCTCTTAAACCCGCGACACCGACAAAGCCCGCCAAGCACATATAGGCTTTATATCCTGCCGCTGTCGGAATTGACAGATCGGCATAGTTTGCACTGCCGTAAATATTGGTTATACCTTCCTTTGTCTCACCTATGAGTCCGCCGATATGACGAGGCTTTGCTGCACCCGTGTCCTCGAGTGTAAAGCTTCCGTATGTACGGCAGTTTTTAATATCACAGTATAAGGATGCCCCGAGCAGACCTCCGAGTGCTCTTGCTTTTCCCGTAACCGTTGCAGTTACTTCAACATTTTCAAGGGTCAGAAGGTTGGTTGACGAATAATCGTATCCTGCCAGCACACCGATTGTCCAACCTTCGGTCGCACAAGCTATTGTAATTCCGTCAAGCGTGAGGTCTTTGATTGTAGTATCTGAATTTACTGCGAGTGACTTAAATACCCCTGCATCGGCACTTGCCGATATTGCAATGTTCTTAATTGTTTTTCCGTTTCCGTCAAGTGTTCCGGAAAAGGCTTCAACAACATAGTTTGTATAGCTCTTGCCTTCAAAATCTATGTCATTTGCCAGGTAATAGTTGCCGTCTGTCATAGCTTCAAATTCAGCTACCGTGCTTATAGCGGTTGCCGATGGATCTTCCTGTGCCGAAATGGCAGGCGCCATACATCCTACAAGCATAGCTGCGACAAATAAAAGGGCTAATACTTTTTTCATTTTGTTTTTCTCCTTCATTTTCAAATAAATTTATATTCAGTTTATTTGGCTCCGAGGGTTTCGTTTATCTTATTGATCTTGCTTTGCCATGTGGGTTCTTTGCTGATTACCTGAGACCATACCTGGTTTTCCTCAGCTGCAGCACGGAAAGCATTAAATGTACCTATCTCTTCGCAGAAGGTACGCCCCGGCTCGTAAATGAGCGACGCACGGATGATATCGAGCATCTCTGCATTTTCCTCTGTTTCAAAGAAACGGGAGCGGAAGGAATCCTCATAAATTGTGGGAATGAGGCTTCTGTAACCTTCAGAGCTGAGTGCCTCAAGTGCTATACATACCATATCAAAATCGCCAACATTGTGGGGGATACCGTAGAATGTATTGTGGTTGCCCGTAACGGTTGCGTAGCTCTCCTGATCCTCGTCGTATTTGGGATAGGGAGCTACCGCAAAGTCGATCTGAAGAGTACGGAGTGTCTGCTGAATATCGGAAATAACTCCGTTCATGTAAACAAGTGCCTGACCGGTTGCAAAGAGGCGCTTGAACGTTCCTCCTGACACAAATGTCTCACCCTGCTCTTCAAAAAGCGCTCCGCCGAGTGCAACATCGGGATTGTCGAACAGAAGATCCTGACACGTCTGGAACCATGTGGTAAGTCTGTCGCTCTTCATATCTTCGGAAATAACAAGCAGTCCGTTGTCATCGTGCTCGATCGTAACAAAGCCGGCTCCGTAGAAGAGGTTGTCGTAGCATCCGGAATGGTCAAAGAGTATACCGTATGTTTTTTCAAGGGGCTTCGTTGAAGCACCTGCCTCAATACCCACCTTATCCAGTGCCATTTTCTTGAGATACTCCATTGTCCATTTGCCGTCTTTTACCGTCTGATAAATGTCATTACGGTTTCCGCCCATATTTTCGTACATATCGAGGTTGATAAATACCTGACCGAGCATCGTGACGGTAGTCGGTGTTGCATCTCCCGTAACGAAATAGGTCGAGCCTGCTATCGAGCTGGTATCAACAACATTCTTAGGCCACCAAGGCTTTGAGAAGTTGAGGTATGCGTTGCTTGACAGGTCACCGTAAATACCTCTCATGGCTACTGACGGAGCAACGGGCATATACTGACCTACAAGGTCTATTCCGCTTGTTGCGGCATCCGTCTCAGCCTCAAGTGTACGGATAAAACCAAGTCTTGCACTCCAGTTTCCCGGCACTGTGTTGTTGACTTTGAACTTTATGTTAAGTCTCGCTTCCACTGACTTCTGTCTTGCAACGACCGCTTCATCTATGATGGCGCCGGGAGTTGCTTCTTCAAGCCAGTCCTCACTTGCTCTTTCCTGCCAGTGAAGCACGTTGAGCTCCTTGCCCCGGTAGTCGAGGTTATCGGGAAGTGTGTCCTTAACATATCCGTTCGCGTCGACGCCTTCCTGCGATCCGTTATCGCCGCCGACCGTTGTCGCCGAGTCCTTGCTTCCGTCATCGCTCTTATTGTCCTTTTTACACGCTGTCATTGCCGTGCCGAGCATGAGCAGCGCAAGCAAAAGGGATAAAACTTTGATTGGCTTTTTCATCTTTTCCTCTTCTTTCTCCTTTGTTAAAACATTTTTATGCAGAATTCGAAGCCCGGTCATTTAATTCTCAGATCAACATAAACAGGTAAATGGTCGCTGAGATCAATGATCTGTGGGCTGAAATAGTTTTCGTAACGCAAAACGTCAAAGCTGTCGTTCATGGTTACATGGTCGATTGAGAGCGTTCCCTCCTTTTGCGGGACGGGATTGCCGAGATCGTGTCCGGTAAAGCAATTGTTGACAAGCTCATGTGCCGTGTACTTTGCATCCCTGTATCCCGAATCTCTCATGAACGCCTTAAATGCCGCACTGTCCTCCAGAGCATTGTAGTCACCGACTGCGATCACACCGCATCCGTATTTCTCTTCAAGAGATTTTACAATACTTGCCATGTGCTCTGCCTGTGCCACTCTGTTGCAGGCATGTCTGTCCCAGTGTGTGCTGAGCAGTACAAAGCGATATCCGGTTTCAATGTTTTCTATGTATATCCAGTTTACAAGCCTTATTCTTACGTTTCCAAGTTCATAATTCTGAATATCGCTGTCAAGAAGTCTGTACCTTTTTTTATTGTACATGACACCGGTAAAACTGAAATCTCCTGCCTTTGTCTTGTGGTTTACAAGCTCATAATCCTCACCGAGATACTCTTCAAAAAGGTCATACCCCTCTTCGGATATCTCTTGGATACCTGCAGCATCCGGATCATTCTCGGTGATGAATCCGGCAATTCCCGGCATCCTCTCCGATATCGGGGTGGACCCGGGTGTAAGCTCTTCAGAGAGGACATTCCAGGTCAAAATTCTGATATCGGTGTTCTTTGTTCTTTCCATAAATGTTTTTCCTTTGAGATCATTTGAATTTTATATCCGTGTAAACAGGATCGTGATCCGACGCCTTTGCGGTGGCAGGCGTATCTACCCTTCTGTAAAATACTGCTTCAAGGTTTTCCTTGGTATATGTAATATGATCTATTACTCTGTCGTTGCTCTCGTCGAACATGACCGTGCCTGCGGTAGCCCTCGAGTTACACTGATCTGTATCCTGAATATATCGCGCAAAGTAATCCTGATCCTCCACACAGTTGAAATCTCCGGTGGATATGAGAGGAAGTGAATATTTTGCGATCAGATCATTAACTGCCGTTGTGAGCTCTGTCGCTTGTTTTGCACGAACATTCATTCCGAGATCACCATAGTTGTTTGCATTCCAATGCGTGCTGACGAAGATAAACTGCTCTCCGCTCCCCTTCTTTTCAAACACTCCCCACTGGATGACTCTTATGTTGCTGTTAACAGTGCTTCCTCCGTCAGGTTTGGGCTGCTCCTCATAGTTTATAACTCCGCTCTCCTTGAGAACAAGCGTGTCTGTGTTGTAAAGGATGCTTGTGTAACTGTGCTTGTTATTTGCGTTCTTCTTATTTACAAACGCGTATGTATCACCAATGTAGTCCTCGATAAGTTCGTAAGCCCTTTGATCTATCTCCTGCATTCCGACTATATCCGCATTGCGGTAGAGTATTTCAGAACACCACAACGGGCAGCGGGGAATGTAATCATTTGTCCCGTTCGAAAGAGCTTGTGAGAGTATGTTGTATGACATGACACGAAGATCAAAGTCATCGCTCGGATTCTCCCTGTCATCGTAAATATACGCTACCTCTTTTCTTGCAAGGTCTGATTCAAAATTGAATATGTAAGAGCATGGCGTTTCCAGGTCGGTATACAGCTTGAAGTTACCGAGTGCCGTCTGTGTCGAATGGTCGCTTAATCCCATAATTATGACCTTTTTGCCTGATACACCGAAGAAATGCTCAACCGGACTGAGCGCACCAAGTCCATTCTTATACTTTTCAACAGCAGCTCTGTTGACCGCCCCGACCAATATTTCGCATTCAAGCTCCGCTTCACTGTCAGCCTTAAGCGGAAGATCGACGGAAAACTTTCTGTTTATCAGCGTCTTGAGCTCCTTTGCAGAGGCTTCAAGCTCGCTGTTTCCTGCGGGATATATTATCGAATAGCTCTCAAGCTTGTTAGCTTCCGTGAAGAAAACGGTCTTTTGAGACTTGTACTGTGCAGTTGTTTTGAGGGACACCTTACCGTCTTCATATTCGAGAAGCTCATTTTTAAAATGATCTATCGCGGCGATCAGAGCTTCCTCTGTATGAGCCGCAACGACTATCTTTTCTCCCTTGAATTCTATCTTCCAATCGAAATATCCGATCTCTGACATAACTTCCTTGCTCTGTGCCCGGTTGGTATATCCGAAAAGCACCTCGGGTTGTCCGTCTGCACTTTCGGTTTTCTTGAGAAAATCATCTTTAACTTTAAGGGTTACACTGCTCTTTTCTTTTGCCTCTTTAAATATCTCGGTAATCTTTGCAGAAACCGAAGCCGTTATTCCTTCGGGATAAACAAAGGTGTAATTTGAGGTTTCCTTTGTGGAAAGTATTACCTTTTCGCCGATAGGGGTGTCTGTAATATTTTCCGTGATCCCATCGTCCTTATCTTTATCGGTGCAAGCCGAAATTATTAAAAGAACTGTCGAGAATGCGAGCAATAAAGAAACCAATTTTGTAAACTTTATGTACCTCACTTAACAACCTCCGCAATAAAATACAGTTTCCACGCATACATTATAGCTTTAAGGCGGAATAATGTAAATGCACCATGGTCAGCAATATGTGGAAAAATGTCACCAAAATTTTCTCATAAAATTCCATTGACAAATCGATTTTCTTTTGTTACCATAATCATGAAAATATTTTTCGGCAGGGGGTAATTAAAATGGCGATTATAAGATATATCAGGAGAACATATGACAGATCTCCCGACGACAAAATAATTCCGTCAGCAATTCAAAGCTCATCAATACCCTATCCAAAGCTTCAAGGCAGCTACTTCACCGATAATATCCGTTTTTCCTCCGAGAACGGTTCATTTGTATGCGGTCATGAATCGGCTCCGCCTGAATATTACTCATCTACCGTAACAAAAGGTCTGTTCTTTACATTTGTTATCTCCGGCAAGGGACGTTTTAACGGTACTCAGTTCGGTCCCCGCGACTTCTTTATAGTGCATACCGACAACAAAAAGGACGTCCTCGCAGACAAGGACGATCCATGGGAAATATATTGGTGCGCCTGGAAGGGCGAGATTGCCGAAAGACCGATGTCAAAACTGACCAAATATGAAGCAAACACCGTTTACCATCTGGCAGAAGGCTTCGACTTTGCCGATCTCTTCGACTTTTTGCTCTATTCCGCTCACAGAGAACGAAATGTATACAATATCATAAGGTCCTTTACAGATCTCCTGGTATATGACCTTCGCTTTTCAAAAGAGTCGGAAGCAAGCGACAAAAAGCTCGCCGCAATGACACTCGTTAAAAATTATATCGATGAACATTTTATCGATGTCCGCGTCGAGGAAATAGCCAACGTTTTTCACTTTAACAGAAAATATCTCTCTTACGCATTTAAGCAAGCCACGGGAATGACCATGCAAAGCTATATTCAACGTGCAAAGTTACATCACGCAGAGGAACTCCTGCTTAACCAAAAATACTCGATAAACGAAGTCGCCCTCAGGGTCGGATACGAAAACTATTCCACATTCATCAAGGCATTTAAAAAAGAATACTCGCTTACTCCCTCCGAATTTCTCAAGATCAATAATATTTAAATACCTCTACGAACTACTCACTGAAATTTCAGTGGCTACTCGCTCCTTGAAACCTCATCACCGATTTTTTGAAAAAGCGGTTGTTCTTTACCCACAGGTATTGAGCAACCGCTTGCTTTTTTATGAAAGTTTTGTTTTTGCTGTTGGATTTTACGAATAATTAGTGTTTAACAAATACAGCAGAATATAAAAAAGAGGAAATCGCGAATGTAAAATTCTGTCGAATTTGAAGTGTCGAGTGTTCGCGCCCGAATTTGCTGACGCAAATTCCCATAGTGAAAGAAGATTCTATATGCCAAACATTAAGCAATTATCAGATCTGCGCAACTATAACGAGGCAATGCGCGATATCGCCGTTGGAGAACCCGTATTCCTCACAAAGAACGGTCGCGGCAGATACGCTATCGTTGATATCGAAGAATTTGAAAAGACACCGGCAACGCTCAGGCTGATGAGTGAGCTTGCAAAAGGAAAATCTTCTGCGAAAGAGAGAGGATACATTGATATCTCGGAGGTCGAAGCACTTCCGGGGTTAAAGGCTAAAATAATTGTAAAAGAAAGGATGCGTGCACCTGACTTTC
Organism: Eubacteriales bacterium; assembly: GCA_051867855.1. Lineage (GTDB taxonomy): Bacteria > Bacillota > Clostridia > Oscillospirales > CAG-272 > HGM12713. Next base: position 51 of record JBJDZF010000376.1, on the reverse strand, counting down.
CATTTAGCAAAATGAAATGCGGAGATTGGGAGGTGCACTGCGTCGCCCTAT
>JBJDZF010000375.1:0-2260 GCA_051867855.1 Eubacteriales bacterium | reverse complement strand
TGCTTTTCTTTTTCTTTTTTTGCTATATAAAATGTGCATCTCCAAAAGGGTTGAGCTTTTGTGGTGCACATCACCATCGCGTGGTTCTCATTCTACAAAAACGAGGGGCGTCTTAAGTTTGGGAATGATCTTCAATAAATCAACAATATACACAAAGAGCACTTGCTCCCGTTAGCGGTATGCAAGTGCTTTTTGTGCAATCAAAACATCCGGCAATATCTGTGCCCGATGTGCGGCTTGCGAGATCAGATCCCATCGGATCTCCATTATACCTCAATATCATCCATAAGTATACTGTATCCTTTGATCTGTCCTCTCCCCCAATCGTCCACAATATAGTTGACAACATATATTTCACCGGAATCAAATTGAATCCATCCCGTATATCCGTTATCACAGCGGGGTGAACGGTCATAGTCTATCGGCATTATTGCGCCGGCGTTATCAGAACGTTTTTCAGCCATCAATGTGGTTATATCGAAGATTGACGCAAGCGTAAGTTGATTCCTTGCCTTGCCGCCCTGGCGCAACCTGAAAGTTACAAAAAACCTTCCGTCAATAAGCTTGCCGAGCGTCGGGCGATGCATTCCGATAAGATTCGTCTGATATACACCGTTCCAGCTTGCTCCATTGTCGTATGAAATCGATTTGAAGCCGTCAAGTCCGAGATTCTGATTCTCTCTGAACATGGCAACAAGGACTCCCTTTTCGGCTTCAACAGTTGAGACCTCGCAAAGGTGATATCTCGGATCAACCCCCATCGGAACGGCGTCTGACCATGTTTTGCCCCTGTCATCGCTGTAATGTCCGTAAACTTCAAGAGCACCTGTTTGCCTGTTCCTCAGCTGACTTCCCACGTAGAATCTTCCGCTGTTGAGTTCAATGAGCTTATCCGGCATGAATCCGTGAAACGGAAGTATATACGGTCCGTCAAATTGCTCTCCCTCCGGGTCCCCGTACCAGACATGAATTTCATTGTCGCCGCATTCGTCCTTGAATTCACCGCACATATAGTCGCATATTATCACGATGGAATCATCCGAGAGTCTTGATATCCTCGCACAATTATAAAATCTGTCTTTTTTGCCCGGCGGGGTAAGGTAGTGTTTATTAAACCACGTCCTTCCGTGATCTGTGCTTTCAATCATTCCGAGTCTTGCGGTATCCCTGTCGGTATGGGCGATTATATCCATGAATGTACATATGAGTTTTCCGCTCCTTGTGACGGCAATGTCCGGGAAAGCGTAGAATCTCTGCTCATCTCTGGCGATCAGAAACTTCTCCATTGTTGCTCCTTTGTAAATACGGTAAAATCAATTCAACCTTGACAACTCGTAATATTGTATAAGTAACGATGATAATCTGTCTTCAATTGCTTCATCATACTCATCCCACCACGACGCGATCGTATTGGATTCGCTGAATATCAGCTCTGTCGTACTCCTTTTACCGCTGTATACCGCATACATTTGTGTCTGATAGATCGCCGAAAAATCAAAGGTGATGGTATTTCTTACGATATCGAGTATTTTGGGAACAAATTCGTCTCTTCCGAAGCGATAACCCAAAAGTGTATCCCAATATGTGGGTATTACCCCCTCGAGGCTGTAATATGAGAGCGCATCCAATACGATGCAGGCTCTGTCCGCATCGGCAACTTTCATTACGGATACAAGATCCCAACGCTGAACATCAGTGATATAATTTTCCTGGTCAAGATCATATTTGGGGATTGGAAGCAATGTGTAATCTATTTCAGTATTCATGTTTTCCCCTGAAGACATAAAGCCGACATATGATGCCGCGAAAAGGCTCTTGGCGCTTGTAAACATTCCAAGCCCCTCATTATCGCGGCTTGCAAAGACATAATCATTGTTATTGATAAACGCATATACCTTTGAGAATACACTTTCAAGATGCTCATTATAGTAGGTCAGTTCGACATCTCCTTCCTCCGTTACGGTTACAAAAGGTGTATTCTCACCTATCATAAGAGCACGTACGCCGTGCCATGACGAAACCATTCCGTAATTCTCGCTTCCTGCCGTGAGCGCCGAATATTGATTCAGCTTTTCCAGTGTCCACTCATTTTTCATAACGCAATCGTACAGCTCGTCAAGAGGAATATGGAGTGAGTTGCCAATGTCCACATTATACCACATAACCATAGCGGCGCTTATTTTATCCATCAGGAATGAACTCGCCAGAAAATATGTTTGCCCGTATATCTCGCATTTGTCGTTAACTTCACTGTAATACC
>JBJDZF010000374.1:0-2260 GCA_051867855.1 Eubacteriales bacterium | reverse complement strand
TTTTACCATATTTGCAGGTGCTTCGTCAATACGATTTCCTTTTGTCTACAGCCTGCCGAAACAATCATATTGTTTCGCATTTCATTCTCAGATAACTTCTTGTAGATATCCGTAATCTTCGGCTTTTCTTCGGACGGACAGCGCGTATTTGTAAATCTTGGAACAAGATAATGCTCGAAGCTTCGCTTCTCGGCCTGTACCTTTGCATCTACGCGATATCGGATTGCACCGCATTGCATGAATATGATCGGATGATGCCCGTCTTGCCTTGTGGGTGTAGCGGTTAGACCATACACGTATTTCGCATTGGCATATTTGAGTATCATCTCAAAGTTAACAGCAGAAACGTGATGACACTCATCAACGATGATCATTCCGTAATTACGCACAAGTTCTTTTACTTCATCACCGTTAACGAGCGATTGCATAACAGCAACATCGACAATACCGTGCAGAGTATCTTTCCCTGCACCGAGAACGCCAACAGGCGACCAAGTTTTCTTGCGGCCTCTGCCCTTAGACTCCCCAGGAAGCACCATATCAAAATGCAAAAATGTTTCGAGCGATTTCTTCCATTGAGTCATCAAGGCTTGTGTATGCACAAGAATCAAGGTATTGGTTTTCATTTGACCGATCATATACGATGCGACCACAGTCTTTCCAAACGCCGTTGTTGCCGAAAGTACACCTATGCTTTGCATCAAAAGCGATTCTGCTGCCGGCTTTTGCTCCTCGCGGAGTTCACCGTTAAATTCAACTGAGATAGAGGTGCCCATATTTGTTTTATCATCAATTGTATATGACACGTCCGCATCATCAAGCAGATTACAAAGTGCATCCTCGCATCCACGTGGAATGGCAATATAATCCTCTGTAATATCCGCCGTGCATATGATTCGTGGTTTATCGTATATGGGTAATCTCATTGCTTGCGCACGGTAAAAATCCGGATTTTTGAACGCCGCCAAGCGTTTAATCTGATTTTTGGCTTTCGCAGATAAATCCATCGTGGGAATATACAGCATATTTGCCCGAACAACATTCATTACCACCGGAAAATCGTTTTTTGTAATTCTTATTCTCTTTCTCGATTCCCATGGCTTGGCATCAGATTCGCCAACCAGTTTCCCAAGCTCACCATCTTTACCAAATAATGAAACCAATGCTTCAACGGAATCCAAGCTTAGCTTACGTGCCGAAGAAAGATATGCCCACTGATCATCATAAGTGCGAAAATGTTCGTCAACAAAAACGCTGTTTCCACTTTTTCTTGCCAAGCCTTGAAGCGGCAGGGCTACGAGATTCCCAAAACCACCCTCGGGCATCGTATCTTGATTTGGAAACAGCCTATCATATGACTGAAAGGATAATTCACTTCGTTTCTCCATTGCTTTGGTCAAAATACCACTTCCCAGTTTACGGGCAGTCACGGCAGAAACAGGTGAATCGAAGAATATCCAAGCGTGGGCTCCGTTTCCGGAGCGAGAGCGTTCAACGCATACGGGGACATTGAGTTCTTCACAAACCTCTCTGAATGCTGAAACATCCTTTTCAAATGATTCATCATCAAAATCCGCACACAGAAAATGACAAGTTTCATCCTGCAGCATAGGATAGATTCCTATCACATCGCGTGCAAGATCGTCATTCCCTTCAAGATGCTTGTAGAAATCTTGATCTGATAGCGGCTTCAACATACGATTCGGACAGTTTGCGCACTTATACTTCCTTTTATCACACAGTCCTTCTGCCCACTCATTTTCACATACGGGCTGGTAGCCGCTCCTGCCTGTTGTCGCACTTTGCCAACGGCGTGCGAACACGCTTTCTCTGCCTTTGAATAACGAGCGAAATAAATCAATCTTTTCCTTTGAAGAACTGTATTTATTGACAAAAGCAGCCTCATTTGCAAGATTCTCGACATCGTTGGTGCCCGTTTTCAGCAATCCAAGTTGCCGACGCAACCGCGTGTTTTCTTGCTCAAGCCGATTTTTCTCGCTCTCTAATTCATTGAATTTAAGCAAAAGCTCATTGTATAGCTTCTCATACATGATTTAGCTCTGTTTACGAATCCCCGGGGGTGTGTAATTTAATATATGCACCGACCATCACCTTTTCCAGCGCGCCGATCTCAAGCATTTTTTCTATCGTCGAGGAAAGCTTTGCGGATATTCCCTTGTATCCCATAGCCTTTGCAAGTTCATTCATTGATAAAGTTCTGCCCTTAAGTGCTGCAAAAATGCGCTCCCGGTATTCGAGT
>JBJDZF010000373.1:0-9864 GCA_051867855.1 Eubacteriales bacterium | reverse complement strand
CTCCCCGCAGAAAACGATATTCAAAGCTTTTGCGGGGAAAACTTTTCGAGAAAAGTTTTCCCCGCACCCCTTTTAAAAGCTTTCAATCTTCTTTTTATTTATCTAAATCCGAAGTTCTTGAAAGAGGGGCGCGGGGAGGAAAACTTCTTTCAAGAAGTTTCCTCCCCACCAAAATCATATATCCCTAAAATCGCTTGCCAATCGGAACGGTGACGAATGCCGTGTAGCCTTTGAAGCTTAGAAGTTCAGCGACATTTTCGGCAGATTCTTTCCGGTCGGGAGAAAAAATTCCGAACACGGCGGTCCCGCTTCCGCTCATCAATGCACCGCAAGCCCCGCCTGCGATCATCATTTCCTTAATTTCGCGTGCAACGGGTCTTTGCGGCAACACGGCAGACTCAAAAATGTTATACAGTTTAAGTCCCGCCCCTTTTATATCGCCCTTCTCAAAAGAGGCGGCAAGCGGCGCGATATCCCGTGCGGAATATGACGCATCTGAAAAGTTGTTGTAAATTCGGTCAAGTTCTCCGTATGCCCATGGCGTCGGGGCGCCCTCCCCGCCGCGCGATACAAGCACTACGCAGTCGGGCATCCCGGGGAAATAATGCATAACATCACCGCGACCGTCGGCATATGCCGTGCCGCACTTTATGCAAAAAGGAACGTCAGAGCCGAGCTTTGATCCAAGTGCAAGCAAGAGATCCTTTCCGAGCGGATCTCCGCACAGTGTCTCAAGGCCCCACAACACCGCCGCGGCGTCTGCACTCCCCCCTGCAAGCCCCGCGGCAACGGGTATGCGTTTTTTTATCTTTATTGAAGCCCCGTACTTCGCTCCGCTCTCACGAAAGAACATATCCGCGGCGCGCCACGCAAGATTGGAGCTGTCGTTCGGCACCCCTGCCCCGTCGCATTCGAGAATAATTTTTCCGTTTTTTGCAAGGCTCAACTCAATGTCATCACACAAGGATATGCTCTGCATGACAGTCCTCACTTCGTGAAAACCGTTTTCAAAACGTGACGGCACGTCAAGGTGAAGATTTATTTTGGCATATGCTTTTAAATTCAAGACGCTCATTGTCGGTAAGATCCCTCTCAATCCGATATTTCATGTTACGCCTGCGAAAGGCAGTGAATATAATGATATTAAAAATATACCATGAATTCTTTTTTTTTTCAAGTATATTGAATAAAAAGCGATTTTATTTTGCATATTATGTAAAAACTTTTGCTCACCTATTGACTTAACGATAAAAAAAATATAAACTATTATAAGATGTATTTTCGGCAGGATACAAATTTCACAGGCGGAGGAGCAAATGCTTAAGTTCGATAATAAGAACAAATTTTATTTCGGGATCCGCATTTTGGCGATTTCATTTATCATCGTACTCATTATTATAAATATTGACCCTCTGTCGGGATTTTTTTCTTCCGTACTGTCTGTTCTCACCCCGATTATTTTCGGAGCGGCGCTGGCGTACATACTCAATCCCCTGCTCAAGCTTTTTGAGCTTCGGGTTTTCCGAAAAATCAAAAACAAGCGCAGGGTCCGTACGCTTTCCATGATCCTGACATATATCATCGCTCTTGCGCTTCTCGTGGCAGTGGTCGCGATGTTTATTCCCCAGCTGTTCAAAAGCGTAATCGACTTCAGCGTCAAATTCGATTCGTATGTTGCGGCAACCACGGATTTCATTAACAACATAATATCCAAGTTCAGTGATAATTCGGAATACTTCCACTCCGACACACTGAAAAATACCATATTCACATTTTTCACGAAGTCGGAAAATATAGTAAATGCGATCGCGGAATACATCAAAGCGCACGGGGCGGATTTTGTAAACACGATAAAAAACATCTTTCTCGGACTTTTTATCTCCATATATATGCTAGCCTCCAAGGAAAAGCTCGGTGCCCAGATCAGGCGTGCGGGACGTGCCGTTCTGTCCGCCAAGGCTTTTGCGGTGTGCTCCAAATATACCAACAAGACCAATGCCACCTTCGGCAAATTCTTTATCGGTAAGATCCTGGATTCCGTCATCATCGGTATTATCACCCTGATAGCCCTTGCATTATTCCGCATCCCGTATGCACTGCTCGTCTCGGTTATCGTGGGAGTTACGAATATCATACCCGTTTTCGGTCCCTTTATCGGAGCGATCCCCTCCGCACTTATCATCTTTATAGCAAGCCCGAAGAAGGCACTGATCTTCATAATACTCATTCTCGTCATTCAGCAGATAGACGGAAACGTCATAGGTCCCAAGATACTCGGAAATTCGACGGGTATAAGCTCGCTCGGCGTGATCATCGCGATAATAGTAATGAGCGCATATTTCGGAATTGTGGGGATGATAATCGGAGTGCCGATATTCGCGGTCATTTCTTCCGTTATCGAAGAGCTTGTAAACACAAAGCTCAGGAAAAAGCAGCTCTCGACAGATGTCGCCGATTATTACGCAAATCCCGAGTTTGCGCATGAAGAAAAGCACAAGACAGTATCGTCAAAAATATTTGACTTTTTCGGAAAAGCCTTTAAATCCGTAAAGTCATCGCACGGACATTCCGCTCACAAAACGGTGAATGAAGACACGACGGACACCGTCGCCGACGAAGAAGGATCCGTACCGTCGGACACGCCCGAAAAGGAAGATACGGGAAACGCCGACAACGTCTCTGACACTTCCGACGCCGGCAGCGAAGAGACGACAAAAAAGTAAATCCGCATATGATCTTTTATTCCGAAACAAGGAGGATATCAATATTTTATGACCGACTTTGAAAACAAAAAAAAGCTCTTATCCTCTGTATTTATGTATTTCCTGGCGATATTGCTGATTATCATAATTGCAAACCACGAAGTCATATCCGGATTTATCATGAGCTACATTCTCTCTCCCTTAAGTCCGATAATAATAGGCTTTGCGATGGCATATCTGCTCAACCCGATCCTTAATTTTCACGAAAACAAGCTGCTTGTGAAGATGAAAAGCGCAAAAGCGAGACGCGGAGTCGGAGTCCTGCTCACCTACGTTACTCTTTTGGTGATACTCGTCGGATTTGCATTCCTTATAATCCCGCAGCTCGTCAAAAGCATACAGAATCTCATTCTGAAGCTCGACGAATACATAGCTTCCACAACCGGGCTCATCGACGACCTGCTCGGCAAACTTTCCGATATGGGTGTACTGTCGGAAAGTGTCGACTCGCAATATGTGATAGACGCTGTTTCCGATGTTTTCACGTTTTCGGGCGACATGATGTCGACGGTATTCGGCTTTATCACTAAAAATATCGGCAATATTCTGAATGTCCCGAAGAACATTCTGCTCGCGATCTTCATTTCCATATACGTGCTTCTTGCCAAAGACCGTCTGCGTGCCGGACTAAAAAAAGTAATGAGTGCCGTATTCAAGGAAAAGGTGATGGGGCGCATTGAAAAAAGAATTGTTTATACTCATGACACCTTCGGAGGATACTTCACCGGTGTTATAATCGACGCGATAACCGTCGGCGTTCTTACCTTTATTTTTCTCATGATATTCAGAGTCCCCTATGCAGTGCTTGTCGCAACAGTGGTGGCTGTCACAAACGTCATTCCCATATTCGGACCGTTTATCGGCGCCATACCGTCGGCTTTCATAATCTTTATATCCGAGCCGAAAAAAGCACTCATTTTTCTGATCATCATACTCATCGTTCAACAGATTGACGGAAATATAATAGCGCCGAAAATTCTCGGAAATTCCACCGGGATCTCCTCACTCGGGGTGATTGTCGCCATAACCATTATGGGCGCGTATTTCGGGTTTGTGGGAATGCTTATCGGTGTCCCCGTATTCGCCGTAATTATCGGAATAATCAATGAAAGCATAGAGGCGAGACTATCCGCCAAGGGACTGGCAACGGAACTTACCGATTATTATTCCCCGGACGCGATCATACGCGGGAGCGAAAAACACGTTACCCTTGCAGAAAGGTTATTCGAAGCTCCAAAAGCTCTGATTAATAAAATCAAGAAAAAAATATCCGAAAAGAAAAAGGAAGATGATTTTAATGGAAGAAACAAATAATACCAAAAAGGGCGGAATTTCCGTAGACACGGAACACATATTCCCCATTATTAAAAAATGGCTGTACTCGGAAAAGGATATTTTCCTGCGCGAGATAGTATCGAACGCCTCCGATGCAATAACAAAGCTCAAGCGGCTCGAATCCCTCGGTATTAGGGAAAGCAGCGATGAGCACTATAAAATCACAGTGACCCTCGACCCCGATGCAAAGACCCTGTCAGTCGAGGATAACGGCATAGGAATGACCGAGGAAGAGCTTCAGAAGTACATTTGCAATATAGCGCTCTCGGGTGCCGTCGAATTTATTCAGAAATACGAAAACGAGTCAGACGGAGCCAAAAACGGCATAATAGGTCACTTCGGTCTCGGATTTTATTCCGCATTTATGGTCAGCGACAAGGTCGAGGTCATAACCAAATCCTATACCGATGCTCCTGCGGTGCACTGGGTGTGCGGCGAAAACGGAGAATATGAGACCTCACCGTCCGACAAGGAAGAACACGGCACTATCGTGGTGATGCACATTTCAGATGAGGAATCCGAATTTTTGAGCACATCCAAGATCCGCGCAATTCTTGAAAAATACTGCTCTTTTATGCCCGTTGAGATATATTACGACGATCTCTCCGACAAAAAAGACACGGACGAAAACAAGGACAAGGAGGAAAAAGAAGAGAAAAAGCCTATAAACGACACAACTCCTCTGTGGCTGAAATCTCCGTCCGAATGTACCGACGAGGATTATAAAGAGTTTTACAGAAAGGTGTTCAACGATTACCGCGAGCCGCTCTTCTATATTCACATCAACGCCGACTATCCTCTCAATTTCAAAGGTATACTGTATTTTCCGAAGCTTGCCAACGAATATGAGACAATAGAGGGACAGGTAAAGCTGTACTACAATCAGGTGTTCGTGGCGGACAACATCAAGGAGGTCATTCCCGAATATCTGCTCATGCTCAAGGGCGTCCTCGACTGCCCCGAACTGCCTCTTAACGTATCGAGAAGCTATCTGCAGACGAACACATATGTATCAAAGGTCAGCGCACACATCGTAAAGAAGGTTGCGGACAAGCTCAACTCCCTGTGCACCGGCGAGCGCGAAAAGTACGCGGAGGTCTGGAAGGACATCTGTCCGTTTATCGAGTATGCCTGCATGAAAGACAAAAAATTCTACGACCGCGTCAAAGCATCTCTCATGCTCACGCTTACAGACGGAACCGTGCAGACCTTTGACGAGTATCTCGCGTCCGCAAAGGACAAGCATGAAAATGTGGTATACTACGCAAGTGACAAGGCATTGCAGGCACGGTATATCTCGATGTTCGACGCACAGGACATAAAGGTAGCGCTCTTCGAGCGTCCCATAGACACACAGTTTGCCACGATGCTCGAGCAATATATGGAGGGTGTGAAATTCCGCCGCGTTGACTCGGAAATTGCGGATGTGCTCAAATCCGACGGAGAGGTCGCCGAGGACGAAAAGATAAAAGAGCTGTTTGTCAAGGCGAGCGGAAACGAAAAGCTCACCGTGAAGTTCGAACGCCTCAAGGATTCCTCTGTCCCTGCCCTGCTCAACATTTCCGAGCAGTCAAGGAGAATGGACGACATGATGAAGTTCTACCGCATGGACGATTCTGTATCCATGCCGACCGACGTTACCCTTGTCGTCAATACGGATTCTCCGCTTATCGAAAAGCTTGCCTCTATCGCAGATTCCGACCCGCAAAAGGCGGAAAAAACAGCGTCGTATATATACAAGCTCTCCATGCTTTCGCAACGTAAATTCACCGCCGACGAAATGCGTTCCTTCATGAACGACGGATTTGACATACTCCTCGACTACTGATACGCAGAATTAAGGGGACAGGGCGTCGGATATTTTTTCGGCGCCCTGTACGCAAATAATGAAATAATTACAAAAGGATAATTGAAAATGGTAAAACACATCACCTACAAGACAAGATCGGTCTGCTCGCGCAGTATCGATATCGACATAGAGGACAACAAGATCGTATCCGTGCATTTCAACGGCGGATGCGCAGGAAATACTCAGGGTGTTGCAAGCCTTATAGCCGGTATGGACATCGATGAGGCGATCAAAAGACTCAAAGGAATAAGGTGCGGCATCAAACCCACCTCCTGCCCCGACCAGCTGGCAACGGCACTTTGCGAGTATAAGGAAAGCGAAGAATATCGGGCGTGACTCAGACGCCGTAAAACATAAAAACGCAGGGTTCCCTGCGTTTTTTGCTTCGATACTACTACTTGTATTCATTTTTATAAGTATCTTACTATTATACGAAATATATATCAAAATAATGCGCTGAGGCAAAGTCTTATCACTGATTGACAACCACTCTTAAATATGGTATAATACACAAAACACCAATATACAAAGACGGCATATTCGACAATATTTGCGTATTTGCACCATATGCAGTTGTACGCAAGCGGCTTCATATTTCAGAATGTATTGCCTACGCGAGGAGGATACAGCCATCAAAACAGAAGACTACTTTTTTTCATTTGAATATTCCGTCGACGACGCAATTTTTCATGTACGTACCGATTATACTTTCACTGCCAACACGACCCGTCATTGCAATCGTATACATATGCACTTCGCCCATGAAATCATTTACCTGTACGATGGCGAGGAGAACGTATTGACCATTGACGATGAAAGCAAAATTCACAAAAGCTTTCACGTCCGCGGCGGACAGATGATCCTGATTCCCGAACGTCAATACCATGAAACCAAATCGGAAGCCCCTCTCTCTCACCTCTCACTCAAATTCAGCATCACGTGCAAGGGGGCATCGGAAGGAGACTCAAGGTGCGGAATTTACAGCAGTATCATACATACTCTTGCGGATCTGAAAAAACCCCTTGTTTTTGAAAACAGTTATATCCGCGATGCCTTCGAATCGCTTAAGAGCAGATATCTTTCTTTCGGTCAGAGCAATCCGCACATCTTCAATTATCACAAAACACTGCTTTTATCCGAGATAATAACACACACCGTTGACCTGCTTCTCAACCAACACGATACACTGCCCGTTCCCGTTTCCAACCGAAACGCCTCGCTTGCCAACCGAGGATGTCTCATTGAAGATTATCTCTCACAGCACTTTGCCGAGCCCGATGTTCTCCGTAATCTCGCTCAGTTTCTGCATTTAAGCGTACGCCAGACGCAGACCGCAATAAAAAAAACAATGAATATGAACTTTAAAGAGTTGATCCTGCGTCAGAAATTCACTACGGCAAGATATCTCATTGAAAACACCAAAACACCTCTCGATCAGATAGCTGAAAATGTCGGGTATAAATCATACAGCAGTTTTTACACGGCGTATGTCAATTATTTCGGATGTCCCCCACATGAACACCGTCCGAAATCATAACGTAAAAAGCTCCGCAAAAACGCCCTTCTCCGAAACGAAACCGGAGCGCGGTAAGAAACCTGCGCACGATCTCGGAAGAAAATTAAGGGTTGGCTTTTGCGGAGCTTTTGAGATCAATCAAATTTCGGCGGCACACACTTCCGATCAATTCTGCCTGAATACCTTATGTACGATCTCTCATCGCCTTTACCGGAATGGAAAAAAAACAGCTTTCAATATCAATAAAACCGATCTTCTTTTTATACGTTCCCGCACGAATCCATGATCGAGAGAGTTGTGACGAGCATACGCGGCAAATGGAAAGGTCCCTTGTATGTTGAGCCCTTACAGGCAGGCTCCGTCGGAAGCCCGTCACGGCGGAGATATCCGTACCATTCGCCGTATTCGGGATCCGAAAACACTCCGAAGGCATATTCGGTAATACTGCGGAAGATTTCTGCGTACTTCTCGTCGCCCGTGTGGCGGTAAAACATGAGTGATGCTATCATCGCCTCATCGTGTACCCACCACAGCTTCATATCGTGTTCGTAAGGCTCGGGCGGGAACCCATATGCGTCCACAAAATACAGAATACCGCCGTATTGTTTATCAAACCCGCGCGAAAATGCGCCATTGAAAATCGCCTCAGCCTTTTTCGCAAGTTCTTCATCGCCGGTAAGTTCCGCCTCGGAGAGCAGGAACCAGCTCGCCTCCATATCATGTCCGGGATTAATCAGTCTCCCGGTGCTGACATTGTCGAGAAATTCCCCGTTCATACCGACGTTCTCAAGCAACATATTGCTCTCTGCCTTATAGTGATATCCGAATATATCTCCGATAAGCCGTGATGCAATTTCCGAATATTTCCCGGCATTCGAGGGATCACAGCGTCGCATGATCTGGCTGACATTAAGCAGAATCATTGGTTCCGCGAGCGAGCGGCAGGAACGGGTCTGCGGAAGCGTTTTAGGCGTGATCTTATAAGGATCGAGACTGCGGTCACAGTATATGGAATATACGAAATCATAGTACTCACGTGCTTTTTCCAACGCCGAGAGGTCTCCGGACGCTTTGGCATACTCCGCATGCGCCATAATTGAGAATGTCTCACTGAAAAAATAGCGCCTTTTACGCAGAGGTCTGCCGTCCTCGGTTACCGTGAAGTACATTCTGCGGTCACTGTCCGCACAGAAACGATCGAGAAAATCTATGCAACTGCGCGACGCCGCCAGCCATTCTTCTCTCACGCCATAAGTATTGCAAAGCCATGCGAACATCCATCCGCACCTCCCCTGCATCCATACGCTCTTATCCGCGGAAAATATTTTTCCCGTGCGATCGAGACACGTGTAAATTCCGCCGTATTTTCCGTCCATACCGTATTTCAACCAAAAATCAGTACAGCGGACCAACTCCTGTCTGAACTTCTGCCGGTATTGCGCTCTAATATCTGTCAGCATATTTTTGAATGTACCTTTCCTGTAAGTATAAAGAATATGGGGTCAGTTAAACGGGAAACCGATACCTTTGAGACGCTTTGCATATTCCCTTTTACTCTCGTCCGTGAGGCTCGCCATCGGGAAGGAAGCGTCTCCGACATCAAATCCCATAAGCTGTGCGGTGTATTTCACAGCGGGTATCACCTCATATTCTATCATCAGAGCAACAACGCGGTTGACAAGGAGCTGAACCTCAAGAGCTTCCGCATTTCTGCCGCTTTTTACGCAGTCGTATATTTTGAGATACTGCGGGAGCATTACATTGTAGGTGGAACCTATGCCCGCGTCCGCGCCCGCCATAAGTCCACAGCAGAGCATTTCGTCGGGACCGTTGATTATATTCATATCCCCCTGCGTCATGTCCTTGAGTTGCATCATCTCGAAGAAATTCCCGACGCTCCATTTTACCCCGGTCACATTGTCGATCTCAAAAGCCTTGGCGAGAAGAGCGGGACTGATATTTCTCTGCGCGCTCGGATGATAATACACGATAAGCGGAATGGTAACGCTCGCGGCGATCTTTTTGTAATATTCGAGAATATCCTCCGCGCTGTAATAATAAAAGCTCGGAGGAACCGCGGCAATAGCGTCGGCACCTACTCTTTCCGCGTGTTTTGCAAGTGCAATTGTATCCTCCATATTCATGGCGGCAACATGAATCACGACCGGTTTACGGTGCGCGACGTGACGAACCGCCGTCTCACACATAAGCTCGCGGTTTTCGCGATTCATCACAAGACCTTCTCCGGTTGCCCCAAGCACATAGAAGCCGTCGGCTCCCTGTGAAAGCTGATAATCCATCAAAGCCTCTGCGGCTTTGGTATTGATACTGTGGTTGTCTGCCTTGTAAGGCGTGATCAAAGCATGGGAGACAGGAGAACTTCCGGATATTGATTTTGCAAA
>JBJDZF010000372.1:0-2279 GCA_051867855.1 Eubacteriales bacterium | reverse complement strand
AATGTCCCGTTGAGGTGACCTCCGAACTGCTTGCGCGCGCTTATTCCGAAAGCTGCGGCAAATGTACATTCTGCCGGGAAGGGCTCAATCAGCTTTCCCTTATGGTGAAGGATATCGCCGAAGGAAAGGGAAAAGCAGGGTACATAGACATTATCTATGAGATTGCTTCTGCCATGAAGGGCGGTACGCTGTGCTCGCTGGGGCAGAACTGCGGCGAGATCGCAATCGGACTGCTCAACCATCAGGGACAGGAAGTGATCAAGCACATCAAACGCAAAAAATGCACCGCGGGTGTGTGCTTCTCCAACGAAACCTATTATGTGGATCCCTTCGCTTGTACCGGCTGCGGCGACTGTGTTGCCGTTTGTCCCGAAAACGCAATCGACGGCATAAACGGATATATCCACATGATCGACGAATTGGATTGCTCGCGCTGCGGCAAATGCACAGATGCCTGCACGGCGGGCGCCGTTCGGGTGACCATATCCAGAACGCCGAGGATTCCCGACCGTTTGACCCGTGTTGGGCATTTTAAGCGGTTTTGATAAAAAATGAAAAACTTACGGGTGATTATTCCACCGTAAGTTTTTCTTGCATTTTTATGTAAATTCTGTTTCGTAACATTTCATAGAAAATCGGCTTTCAAACTGTGAAATGCTACAAAAATCTGCGTTTATTAGACAAAACAACAAAAAAGTAGTGCAAATTATTATCGTTTGTGCTACCATATATACAAGAACACGGCGGTGTTCAGCCGTCGGTATGCAGACTGTCCCATGCGGACGATTTGATGGTTGAGGATGCTATGAATTGTACGTTTATCGCACAGCAAATGGAAAAAGAGCATATCCATCTGGATATCGAACTGTTTTATGTTATCAACGGCAAGGTCAGGTTTTATCTGGAGAACAAGGAATTTGTTCTGGCAAAAGACGATTATCTGATCGTCAATACCGATACGATGCACTCCGCGTGCGTAGAGGGGGACGCCCTTGCCTGCCGCATTGAGATTCCTTTTTTGGAATTGAGTAATCTGACCTCCCGTAACTCCTTTGTATTCTGGTGTAACAGCGTGACGGACAGCGGGGAGGCCTACGATTACGCAAGGGATATTATCCGCAAGATCATCTGGGAGGAGCATCAGGAAAACCTCAACAATAAGATCTATCTCGCCAGTTTGTATTATCAGCTTCTGGATATTCTCGTAAATGACTTTTCCGTGGATAACGGCGAGAAAAGAATCAACAGCAGTGAGCATAAATTCGACGAACGCAAACAGCAAATCGAGGACTACATCAGAAAGAATTACAACAAGGAAATCAGCTTGCAGGAGTTGGCGGACAATCTGTATCTCTCCGTTGCATATCTTTCTAAGTATATCAAAAAGCAGTTCGGTATTTCGTTTATCGAATATGTCAACAATCTGCGCTTCAACGCCGCAGTATCTCAGCTTTTGTATTCGGATAAGTCTGTCCTCCGCATCGCCATGGATAACGGTTTTCCTTCGTCCGCGACGCTGAATAAGATGTTCAAGGAGAGATACGGCAAAACGCCCACCGAATTCCGTTCGGAATGGCGCGATAAGGAGATCAAAAAAAGCAATACGGTGGATGAGGAAAAGAAAATCCGCGAACGGATCAACACCTACTTTGAACAGAATCCGGGTGAACGCCACGACCGGGAAATGACCAATTACGAATCTGTCACGTTGAGCCAGAGTGAAAATGTCCTTCCCTTGCAGAAAAGCTGGAACAAAATGATCAACATCGGCACGGCTACCGATCTGCTCAATTCCAATGTGCAAAAGCACGTGTTATCGCTTAAAGCGGAGCTCAATATTCAATATGTGCGCTTCTGGGATTTGTACGCCGAGGAAATGTTTCTGTTTCGGGATGATGAACAGCGTTCCTTTAACTTTGACACGCTGGACAGAATCATCGATTTCCTCATTGATAACGGACTCAAGCCGTATATCGAATTGGGCAACAAGAAGAAGATTCTGATCAAAAGCAGTATCAAGCGCATGAAATACACCGGTGAGAGCGTCTTTCCCAAAATCAGGAACCATCTTGCCGTCTTTATGGAGAAGCTGATCATTCATCTGATCAACAGATACACGCCGGAGGAGGTTGAATCCTGGTATTTTGAGCTGTGGAAGAAAGAAAATGAGTCTTTTGACGACGTAACGCCCGAATACGAACAGATCAACCGCGACTATCTCGATATTTTTGAAACCGTATATGAGGTATTCCATCGCTATGTTCCCGGATGCAATGTGG
>JBJDZF010000371.1:0-2292 GCA_051867855.1 Eubacteriales bacterium | reverse complement strand
GTAGGCTTGTGCTCAAGTGAGGTGGTCATATCGGAATGTACAAGCTGCCATTTTTCATTTTTGAGTGAGGGCATAATCGTCAGTACGCTCTCGCCAAACGCGCGATCGGCAACGATCTTTTGCAATTCCTTTTCGGTGTGTTCACCGTCAAGGATGCCCGATATGATAGCGGCTACCGTATTGTAATATGCAGAGTAAAGCTCGCTGAATATCATTGCTCCACCTCCTCTATGACACCGTACATCATGTACATAGCCTCAAGATCTTTTTTGAATTGATTTTCGATGCCACGATTGGAGAAGTTCATCTTCACGATACGGCAGATAAAGGTTCTGATCCAAGGGATCATTTCGCTTGAATCGTAAACATCCGCAGAAAAGCGGTATGTATTCTCGTCGAGCTTTTCTACTGTTCCGATACGCTTTTCGCGATACAAGCGCTTGATGATGTATTCCTCATTATCTTCGACATTTACTGTAAACTCTACGCGCTCAAGGTGCTCTACGCCCCATTTGTTGCGCTTTACACTAACGCCCCACATCTTGCTTTGCATTCTGTCAAGCTCTGCGCGAAGCTCGTCAAAGCGAGGAGTAGGATCTTCAAGCTTTACATTAGACAGATAATCCACACGATATGAATGGAAGGAATTGTACTCGGGCAAATATGCGAGCAAATGCTGTCTGCCACTTTGTACGCTGATAAACACACGAAGCGGAACAATACGGTTTCGCCTTGGCATATCTCTGCGACGGCTCATGTTCGATATCATCACAGCTCTTTTTTCTCTCATTGCAGTAAAAAGTGCCGCAAGGACCCCGCTATCAATGGCTCCCGTTATGTAATGATGTTTGAAGGTAAATGCATCGGTGTCGGATTCCTCTTTATCCAGGATAAACGATCCGATTACACCACAGGGAGCAACCTCCGAAAAATAATGCAGAACGTCGTTAAGATCGGAAATATCGGGGCTCTCGGTCCGACGGTAATACATCTTACGACCTTCCTTTTCTGCCACGATGATACCTGCCTCGCAGTATTCCTTGAGTTTTTTGCGGACAGTAGATTCATCGAACATCATCGGATTCTCAAATCCTGAGAGATACTTCTCATCAATCTCTTCCAGCAACTCGGAAATGGTTTTCTTCACGGACGGATCGTAAAGAATATCAAAAAGAATGAAATGCAACGTAATGTCACCGTCGGTAAAGCTCTTTGCTTTCCATGCGTTGTATAACGGGTTGTGACTGATCGTGCGGCTATCGATGGATATAAAAACGTTCTTACCCTCCGGAGTGCGAACGAAGCTCATATGGTCGCCAAGCCAGCTTTCCAAGCGGCGACGTTCATCATCATAGGAACGAGCACTCTTGCTCTGATAGTCATCGCGGCTCTTGAAGCCGTACACATAGAAATCACGCATATACGCTCTGATTTTTTCAAAGTTTTTGATAAGCTCGCTATATGAGGACATGGTTCATACTCCTTTCTGTTAGTTTGGGTTGCTATTAGGCTTTTCTGTGTTTCCGCTTGGCACTCGTTGCTTCAAAGTTCACGTTCACAAGGAATCGCACCAAATCCTCGGGCGCATCGGGCAGAAGCACCGAAATCCAGTGGAGTTTGTTCATGTGATAGGCGGGATAGACACCGTCCGCGGTTCCAAAGGAGCCGAACATCTCGGTCGGCAGTTTCAGATTGACAACGTCGATCACCTCGTCGCTGTCAAGTCCGAACTTGCGCCGTGATACCCGCATCACAATAGCATACCATTTGCGTTTGTCCGTATGGCGGAGTACCGCCGTTTCAAAAAGATCATCAAACGGATAGTCCGGCGATGTGCCGTATGTATCAAAGCAGTATTCAAGAAATTGTTGTTTTGTCATCGCCAGACCTCCTGATTATTACAGTTTTTTCAAACAATCTAAAAAGGCTTCTACGCCCGCAACTACTCCGGGATATCTTTCCAGAAGACTATTTTGTTCCTATGGTTGCTTACATTCTAATATCTTTGAATATTCTGGATGTTGAGCAATATAAAACACTCCGCTTTGAGAAGGAGAATAATTTTTGGCAACTATCAACTCTAAAATCTTTGTTTCTGACAAAGGTGTTAAATAGTCATTATAATCGCGATATAAAAGTTGAACAACATCGCAAAATTTCATGAGTTTATTGATAGGTACATCAGTTAACATTGGACGCTTATCCATGCGTTTAGGCGTTTCGTTAAGATCAGCTAAAATGAAAACGATTGTCCCGCTTTGAATGGCAACATTTCGCAATTGATACATAAAT
>JBJDZF010000370.1:7628-9970 GCA_051867855.1 Eubacteriales bacterium | reverse complement strand
TTTGAAAAAGCTGCGCGCCTGCAAGTCTATCGGAAATGTCACATACATTTTCGGGGCGACAGGCTTTGGAAAAACAGAGCTTGTTCGGGAATATCTCAAGAACAAGCAGTACATGTATATCTCCTGCGCTGACAGCCTGTGGAATTATACAGAGCTGGTGAACTCTATCGGCAGCGGGAAAACCCAGTCCATTGTTGTTATCGATGATCTGTATCTGCTGCTCAACGAGGAAAAGCGCCGTGATGTCATTGAGCTAACAAAACGGGACGACATCTGGCTTGTTCTGATTTCGAGGAGCAATATTCCCGGCTGGCTTTGCGACGCGTATATCAAGCGCAATTTTATACTGATCTCCGAAGATGATCTGGCGCTTACCTGCGCCGATGTTACGGAGTATCTTGAACACGCCGGCTTTGAGTTTCCGCAGGAGAACATTGCTTGGATCGTCGAAAAAAGCGAGGGCAACGGATTCGCGGTCAAATATGCCGTTGTCGAGATGATCAACAACACTCCCGTAAACAAGGAGCTTGACGATAAGATACGCTCTAAGTACCTTTCCCTGCTGAAGGAAAAAGTGCTTATATGGCTTGAACCGGAAGTGAAAGAGCTTCTGATGAAACTCTCCTTGGCTGAGAGCTTCGATATTGGGCTTGCAAAGGTACTGACCAGCGATATGAATATCAGCGAAGTCATTGTGCAGGCGGAAGAAAGCGGGAATTTTCTGCGCAAAATCGACGGGATATACACGATACGCAGAGATATGAAAACAGTGCTTCTGGACGAACTGCACCACACCTGCACCCATGAACAGATCAACGGTTTCATCAGAAATATCGCGCTGTATTACGAAATGAACGGCAACGAAACAAAAGCCTTTGAATACTACGCGAAATGCAATGATATGGACAGGATCCGCGACATGCTTGTCAAAAATGCGCGGGTCGCTCCGGACATAGGCTTCTTTTTCGAGATGCGCAAATACTATCTGATGCTGTCGGAAAAGGATATTGAGAGCGAACCTTGTCTAATAATGTCAATGTCGATGCTTTATTCAGAGATGATGAACATCGAAGAGAGCGAATTCTGGTACGGTAAGTTAAAAGACAGGCTCTCCACTGCGAAAGGCTCTGAAAAGCGCGATATTATGCTTGGACTTGCCTATCTTGATATTGCTCTGCCGCACAGGGGCAGCGTTAATATTCTGGCGATGATAAAAAATCAGTATATGCTGACAAAGGAAAAGTCCATCTCTTTCCCGGAACTGTCCGTTACAAGCAATGTCCCTTCGCTGATCAACGGCGGAAAGGATTTATGCGAATTGACAAAAAGCGACCGGGAGATCGTAAAAACCGCAGGAAAGATCATTACTGCTTTTCTGGGGTCTAACGGAAAAGGTCTTATAAATATTGCGCTTGCAGAGAGCTTATACGAAAAGGGCGGCGACTCATACGAGATCTCCGGTCTGATCTCAATAGGGAAAAACCAGATCGAATCGGGCGGCATTAATTATAATATGATGTTCGCTGCTATCGGGCTTCAGGTAAGGCTTTTCCTGATAAACGGAGATGTCGCCGAAGCGCGGGAACTGCTTGAGGGCTTTCGGGAACGCGTTTCCAAAACGAAATCAATATACAAGCTTGAAAAGAATATCGACGCGCTTCTGTGCAGGATCTCACTTTATGAGGGGGACTACAACGCGATCAACGACTGGCTTGTAAATAAAGCCGCCGACGAAAACGAATTTCTGGTGTTTTATCGCTATCAGTATCTTACGAAGATCCGCTGCTATATCGCGCTGGAACGATACGCTCCCGCGCTTGCGCTGATCGACAGGCTCTCAGATTATGCGGAGCTCTGCGACAGGAAGTATATTTCAATGGAACTGGCTGTGCTGAAGTCGATCATAAAATACCGCAAAAAGGACGCATGGAAAGACGATTTTTCGTCTGCTCTCCGGCGGATCAGAGAGTATGATTTTATAAGGATCATATCGGAGCACGGTGTGGCTGTTTATCCGCTGCTTGACGCGGTTCGTGATGAATTCCTCAACGACAGCGGCACTGCGGATTGGTTCAGAAAGATACTTGAAGAAACCGGCAAGGTGCAGCTTCGTTATCCTGTTTATATGAAAACGGAGATCGTCAGTCTTCCCGCCCTGTCGGAAACAGCGGTCAATATTCTCAGAATGCAGGCGGAGGGCTTTACGCTCAAACAGATCGGCGAACGGCTTGGAATAACCGAGCGGACAGCAAAGTTCCATGCGCAGGAAAATTACCGTAAGCTCGGAGTAAACAGCCGGACGGCTGCTATTCTTGCGGCAAAAAATCTGAATATTATATAGA